>NZ_JBIRVR010000002.1:303294-493896 GCF_044387105.1 Streptomyces sp. NPDC020379 | reverse complement strand
GCACGGACTTGGAGTCGTGCAGCAGCCGCCCCACGAGGGTGGACTTGCCGTCGTCCACGGAACCCGCGGTCGCGAAACGCAGCAGGCCCGCGGCCGGGGCCGTGGCCTTGCCGGTCAGGGAGTCGATGGCGGTCATGGCTAGAAGTACCCCTCGCGCTTGCGGTCCTCCATCGCGGCTTCCGACAGCTTGTCGTCGGCGCGCGTCGCGCCCCGCTCGGTGAGCCGGGACACGGCGATTTCGGTGATGACGTCCTCGATGGTCACGGCGTCGGACTCGACGGCTCCGGTGCAGGACATGTCGCCGACCGTGCGGTAGCGCACCCTGCGCCGCTCCAGCGGCTCGGTGTCCTTGGGGCCGCCCCAGTCACCGGCCGCGAGCCACATGCCCTGCCGTGAGAAGACCTCGCGCTCGTGGGCGAAGTAGATCTCGGGCAGCTCGATCTTCTCGTGGGCGATGTACTGCCAGACGTCCAGCTCCGTCCAGTTGGACAGCGGGAAGACGCGGACGTGCTCGCCGGGCGCGTGCCGGCCGTTGTAGAGCTGCCACAGCTCGGGCCGCTGGCGCCGCGGGTCCCAGCTGCCGAACTCGTCGCGCAGCGAGAAGACGCGCTCCTTGGCGCGCGCTTTTTCCTCGTCGCGCCGCCCGCCGCCGAAGACCGCGTCGAAACGGTTCTGTTCGATCGCGTCGAGCAGCGGCGCGGTCTGGAGCGGATTGCGCGTACCGTCCGGCCGCTCCCGCAGCCGCCCGTCGTCGATGAACTCCTGCACGGAGGCGACATGCAGCCGCAGCCCGTGCTCCGCCACCACCCGGTCGCGGTAGGCCAGCACCTCGGGGAAGTTGTGCCCGGTGTCCACATGCAGCAGCGTGAAGGGCACCGGCGCGGGCGCGAACGCCTTCAGCGCCAGGTGCAGCATCACGATCGAGTCCTTGCCACCCGAGAAAAGAATCACCGGCCGCTCGAACTCACCCGCCACCTCACGGAATATATGCACCGCTTCGGATTCCAACACGTCCAGGTGCGACAGCGCGTAGAGACCGTCGTCGGAGAATCCACTCACGCCAGCCCCCTCTCGGTCAGCAGGGCATGCAGTGCCGCCGCCGACTCGGCCACGCTCTGCTCGTGCGTACGGATGCGCAGGTCCGGATCGGCCGGTTCCTCGTACGGGTCGTCCACCCCCGTGAGACCGGAGATCTCTCCCGCCGCCTGCTTGGCGTACAGCCCCTTCACGTCACGCTCCGAGCACACCTCCACCGGTGTCGCCACGTGCACCTCCACATAGCCGGTGCCCTGCTCCTGGTGGCGCTTGCGGACGGCCGCGCGCGCGTCCGCGTACGGCGCGATGACGGGCACCAGGACCTTCACCCCGTGGGCGGCGAGCAGTTGGGCGACGAAGCCGATCCGCTGCACATTGGTGTCCCGGTCCGCCCGGGAGAAGCCCAGCCCGGCGGAGAGGAACTCGCGGATCTCGTCCCCGTCCAGCACCTCCACCCGGTGCCCCTCGCCGCGCAGCCGCTCGGCGAGCGCCTTGGCGATCGTGGTCTTGCCCGCGCTCGGCAGGCCGGTGAGCCAGATCGTGGCCCCGCTCATCACTTGCTCCCCGTTTCCGTTCATCCGTGCAGCCCGCACTCCGTCTTGGCGCGGCCCGCCCACCGGCCGCCGCGGTTGTTCTCCCCGGCGGCGACCCGGCTGGTGCAGGGCGCGCAGCCGACGGAGGCGTAGCCGTCCATGAGCAACGGGTTGGTGAGTACGCCGTGTTCGGCGACGTAGCGGTCCACGTCGTCCTGCGTCCAGCGCGCGATCGGCGCGATCTTCACCTTTCCGCGCCGCTCGTCCCAGCCGACGACCGGCGTGTTCGCGCGGGTCGGCGACTCGTCGCGGCGCAGGCCGGTCGCCCACGCGTCGTAGCGGTCAAGGCCGGCGGCCAGCGGGGCGACCTTCCGCAGCGCGCAGCACAGATCGGGATCACGGTCGTGCAGCGCGGGACCGTGCTCGGCGTCCTGCTCGGCGACACTGTGCTCCGGCGTGAGCGTGACGACGTTGACGTCCATGACGGCCCCCACTGCGTCCCGGGTGCCGATGGTCTCCGGGAAGTGGTAGCCGGTGTCGAGGAAGAGGACGTCGACGCCCGGCCGTACACGCGAGGCGAGATGGGCGACCACCGCGTCCTCCATGGAGGAGGTGACGCAGAACCGGGCGCCGAACGTGTCCGCCGCCCAGCGCAGGACGTCGGACGCCGGGGCGTCCTCCAGTTCGCGGCCCGCCCGTACGGCGATGTCGCGCAGATCGGTCACGTCGGTCATGTGCTGCCCCCTTCACGGTGTCCGGGCGTCAGACCCTTGGCCAGTAGCCCGAGGAACGAGAGTCGGAACGCGCGGTTGCACATTCCGCATTCCCACGCGCCGTGGCCCTCCTCGGAGGGGCGCAGGTCCTCGTCACCGCAGTAGGGGCAGTAGAAGGGGGCGGCCCGTCCGCTCATTCCGCTCCCCTTGTTCCGGTTCGTGCAGTGCCTGTCGCCGATTGCTTCACCGGTGTTCCGGCGGTCGTACGGGTGCTGTTCACGCCAGGTCCGCTTCCGCCGCGCGCCCGGCCCAGGACGCGAACCTTTCGCCCTCCTCGCGCTGTTCGGCGAACCGGGTGAGGACGCGCTCGACGTAATCGGGGAGTTCGGTGGAGGTCACCTTCAGCCCGCGGACCTTGCGGCCGAAACCGGCCTCAAGCCCCAGCGCGCCGCCGAGGTGGACCTGATAGCCCTCGACCTGCTTGCCGTCCGCGTCCAGCACCAGCTGGCCCTTGAGACCGATGTCCGCGGTCTGGATGCGGGCGCACGCGTTGGGGCAGCCGTTGATGTTGATCGTCACCGGCTCCTCGAAGTCCGGCATCCTGCGCTCCAGTTCATCAATGAGCGAGGCGCCGCGCGCCTTGGTCTCGACGATGGCGAGCTTGCAGAACTCGATGCCGGTGCAGGCCATCGTGCCACGCCGGAAGGGCGACGGCCGCACCTGGAGGTCCAGTGCCTCCAGGGCGGCGACGAGGGAGTCGACCCGGTCGGCCGGCACGTCGAGGATCAGCATCTTCTGCTCGACGGTGGTCCGCAGCCGGTCGCTGCCGTGCGCGCCCGCGAGTTCGGCGATCTTGGTGAGGGTGGCACCGTCGACCCGGCCGACGCGCGGGGCGAAGCCCACATAGAAGCGGCCGTCGCGCTGCCGGTGCACACCCACGTGGTCGCGCCAGCGTGAGACGGGTGCCGCGGGCGGGGGGCCGTCGAGCAGCTTCCGCTCCAGGTACTCCTCCTCCAGCACCCGGCGGAACCGCTCCGGCCCCCAGTCGGCCATCAGATACTTCAGCCGGGCGCGGTTGCGGAGCCTGCGGTAGCCGTAGTCGCGGAAGATGCCCACCACACCGGCCCAGACGTCGGCGACCTCGTCCAGCGGCACCCAGGCGCCGAGCCGTTCGGCGAGCCGGGGGTTGGTCGAAAGGCCGCCGCCCACCCAGAGGTCGAAGCCGGGGCCGTGCTCGGGGTGGACCACCCCGACGAAGGCGACGTCGTTGATCTCGTGCACGACGTCCTGGACGGGCGAGCCGGACACCGCGGTCTTGAACTTCCGCGGCAGGTTGGAGAATTCCTTGCTCCCGATGTAGCGGTCGTGGATCTCGTCCACCGCGGGCGTGCCGTCGATGATCTCGTCGGCCGCGATGCCCGCCACGGGCGAGCCGATGATGACGCGGGGGCAGTCCCCGCACGCCTCGGTGGTGGAGAGCCCGACCGCCTCCAGCTTGTCCCAGATGGCGGGCACGTCCTCGATACGGATCCAGTGCAGCTGGATGTTCTGCCGGTCGGTGATGTCCGCGGTGCCTCTGGCGTACTGCTCCGAGACCTCGCCGATGGCCCGCAGCTGGGCGACGGTGAGCCGCCCGCCGTCGATGCGGACCCGCAGCATGAAGTGCTTGTCATCCAGCTCCTCCGGCTCCAGGATCGCGGTCTTGCCGCCGTCGATCCCGGGCTTGCGCTGGGTGTAGAGCCCCCACCAGCGCATCCGTCCGCGCAGGTCGCTGGGGTCGATCGAGTCGAAGCCCGCCTTGGAGTAGATCGTCTCGATGCGTGTCCGCACATTGAGACCGTCGTCGTCCTTCTTGAACTGCTCGTTGCCGTTGAGCGGGGTGAAGTGGCCGGCGGCCCACTGTCCCTCGCCGCGGTGGCGGCCGGCCTTGCGGCGGGACGTGGCGGCGACGGGGAGGTCCGAGGTGGCAGCCATGGCGATCTGTCCTTCTGGGGGTGGCGCTCGGGAGCGCGTCGGCGAGCAGCGGCCCCAGGTTTGAGAGAGGCCCTGCTGACCTGCGCGTATGCCGAAATGGCCCGACGCGCCGACGCTGGCGCGGGGTACGGGGAAAAGGAGGGGGCGCGGTGGGGCTGAGGCTGTCAGCGCGCCGGACAGATGGCGCTGGACATGCGGCCGAGATCGACGTGACGTCGACTCACCAAGGCAACTCCGGCGCGGGACATGACGGAAGCGTGGCATGGCGGTCTCGGGAGAGTCCACCATTGTCCGTATGGCGGACGATTGAGTATCGCCATATGGGACGGCGCGTCCTTGCGCGCCGTCCCGGCCTAGGGGTGGAAGATCAGGCTCCAGGCCACGGTCCCGGGGCGGGCACCAGCGGCTCGTCCGTGACCGCGGTGTCGAAGAGCCGGAACCCCCGCCGCTCGTAATTCGCCAGCGCGAACTCCCCGTCCAGCGTGCACGTGTGCACCCACACCCGCTTCGTCGGCGCCAGCCCGGGCCACCGCTCGGCCAGGTCCCACGCCCGCGCGGTCCCGTACGACAGCAGGTGGCCCCCGATCCGGCGGCCCCGGAACGCCGGGAGCAGACCGAAGTAGCTGATCTCCACCGTGCCGTCGTCCTGCGCGTCCAGCTCGATGTAACCGGCCGGGGTCCCGTGGTCGTACGCCACCCACGTCTCCACGCCGGGCCGCTCCAGGAACGCCTCCCACCGCTCGTACGTCCAGCGCAGCCGGTCCGTCCAGACGATGTCCCCGCCCACGGCGGTGTAGAGGAACCGGCTGAACTCGGGCGAGGGCACTTCGGCCCGGACGATCCGGATCCCGGCGGACGCGTCGGGCTCGGGAGCGGGGAGCAGATCGCTCGGCGCGATCTGCTCGAGGGACCAGGTGGTGACGGTGCGGGTGTTCATGGGGCTCAGCCAATCACGGCGTTTCGCCGTGGCCCCTGCCGGCCGCGGGTCGTCTGGCCGCCGCACCGGCCGCTGCCGCGGCGATGTCCTCGATCGCCGGGCGGGCTGGAGGGGCCGCGGGCTGTCGGTCGTGTGCGGGGTGTCCGGCTGGTGGGAACTCTTGGTGGCGGCCGGGGATGTGGAGGCGTGTCCGTGGGGGCTCGTCTCAGGGGACCCCGGCCGTCGCCGTTGCCGTGCCGGGCGCTGCGGGGTGGTGTCCTCGATCGCCGGGCGGGCTGGAGGGGCCGCGGGCTGTCGGTCGTGTGCGGGGTGTCCGGTCTCGGCGGCAGCTGCGGATGTTGGTGGCCGTGCCCGCGGGGGACCCGTCTCGGGAACCCCACCCAGCCGCCATACCCGCACCGGCCGCCGCGCGGCGGTGTCGTCAGGCTCTCCCAGTGATCACTGCGGATGTTGGAGGACACGCCCGCAGGGCGCTCGCCGAAGGCAGCGGCAGGGGCCCGCGGCAGAACCCGCCCGGCCGCCGCCTACCCGCGTCGCGCTCTCATGACCGCCGGTGCCGTCGAGCTCGGCAGGAGGTCGTCCGGGGGAGTCGGCGAGAGCACCCTTACCTCGATGCCGTCCGCGAAGCGGTACGGGCGATGCCCCAGTACCCCGCCCAGCGTGCGCCGCATCCGGGACATCTCCGCCCGTACCGTCACCGTGCGGGACGGGTCGCCGAAGAGGTCCGCCGCCAGTTCAGCGGCCGTCCGGCCGGCCGGGTGCAGCGCCAGGACGTAGAGCAGCTCCGCGTGGCGCGGGCTCAGCTCCTGCGACCACTGGCCCGCGGCGCCGGAGACCGTCACCGTCCAGTCGCGGGCGCGCCGCAGGTCGAGCACCACCCGGTTCGGCTGGGCGTCGGGCTGCGCGGTCTCCGCGACCCGTACCAGCCAGCCGTCCGGCAGTGGTTCGAGCGAGCACAGCCCGAGCGACGGCAGCCACACCAGCCCCGCCTGCACGGACTTGGGCAGCGCCACCCGGCCCACCGGTGCCGCCCCGGTCACCGCCGCGATCCAGCCCTCCCGGTCGACGGCCAGCGCCCGGCCGCCGAGGCGCGAGAGCATCGGCGCGGCCACCGAACGCAGCCGCTCCACGGACTCCCAGTGCCGGGCGCGCAGTTCCCCCTCGGCCACCTTGGCGACGGCCGTCACCAGGGGGAGCGTCCCCGGATTGAAGGCGGGCGCCGGGCCGCTGACGTTCACGACGCCCAGCAGCCGCCCGTCGCGCGGGTCGTGCAGCGGAGCCGCCGCGCACGTCCAGGCGTGGTGGGTCCGTACGAAGTGCTCCGCCGAGTGCACCTGCACCGGCCGGCGCTCCACCAGTGCCGTGCCGATGCCGTTGGTGCCCACCCGCTCCTCGGTCCACGCGGCACCCACCCCGAACTCCAGCCGGTCGGCACTGCGGAGCGCCCCCCGGCTCCCCTCCCGCCACAGCACCCGGCCCTCGCCGTCCGTGATGGCCAGCAAGTGGCGCTCCACGTCCACGAAGGCGCCCAGCCCCTCGCGGAGCTGCGGCAGCAGGCCGCCCAACTGCGAGGTGTGCCGCCGGTGCTCGACCTCCTCCACCGGCAGCGGGGGCGGAGCCGAGCCGCCGTGCTCCGGGTCGAGGCCGTGGAGCCGCACCCGGCGCCAGGATTCCCCGATCACCGGGCGGGGCGGAGCAGGAGGTGCGCCGTCGCCGAGGCAAGCCTCGCGGACGGCCGGCAGCAGACGTGAGTCGATCGTTCCGCGGTTCACGTTGCCATGGTGCCGCCGCGGAGCCCCGTGTGTGAGGGCATCCGCGCGATTGCAACTCCATGCAACCGTTGCGGTCCGGTAGTGCGCGGGCGGAACCTTTTCACGAGCGGCCGGAGGGTGGTGCCGAGTCGGCGCAGCATCACCCTCCGCCCGGACTCCGCCACCGCCGCCCCCTCGCGGGCCCGCTCGGCCACTGTGCGAACCAACCTGGCCAGGGCCGATACGGTTAGAGCGTGCAGGCAGCAAACGAACGAGCGGGGCGGCGAGTCGGCCGGCTCCACAGGGCCAGGGTCCTGTATCGAAATGTCTCGAAACGCAGGATGGCGTGGCTGCTCCTCAAGGACACCGTCAACTCCTGCGTCGAGTACCGCGTCACCGGCCTGGCCGCAGAGGCGGCCTTCTTCACCCTGCTGTCCCTGCCGCCCCTGCTGCTCGGACTCCTCGGTCTGCTGGGCTATCTCGACGACTGGACCGGCACCAACACCATCGGCTCGATCCAGGAGAACATCCTCAAGGCGTCGGCGACCGTCCTCAGCGACAAGGGCGTCACCGAGATCGCCAAGCCGCTGCTCCGTGACGTCACCAAGGGCCGCCCGGACGTCATCTCGATCGGCTTCGCGGTCGCCCTGTGGTCCGGCTCCCGGGCCGTCAACGTCTTCGTCGAGTCGATCACGATCATGTACGGGCTGGAGGGCAAGCGCGGCATCGTCCGGACCCGCCTGCTCGCCTTCCTTCTCTACGTCGTCGCCCTCGTCATCGGGGCGGTGGTCCTGCCGTTGATGGTGGCCGGTCCCGAGGAGGTGGTGAACGTCGTGCCCTGGAGCGCGGACCTCGTCCGCTTCCTCTACTGGCCGGTCCTGATCCTGCTCTCCGTCGCCTTCCTCACCACGCTCTACCACGTGTCCGTGCCGGTCCGTTCGCCCTGGCAGGAGGACATCCCCGGGGCGCTGGTCGCCCTCACCATGTGGGTGATCGGCAGCCTCCTGCTGCGCGTCTACCTCACCCACACCGTGGAGGGCCTCACCATCTACGGGTCGCTCGCCGCGCCCGTGGCCGTCCTGCTGTGGATCGGCGTCTCGGCCTTCGCGGTCCTCGTCGGCGCCGCGGTGAACGCCGCCATAGACCGCGTCTGGCCGTCCGTGGCGACGGCCGGCGCCCGCGCGGAGGTCGACCGGCAGCGCGCGGTGGCCCGGGCCCGCGAGGCCGCGGAGCGGGCCGCCCGTGCGCTGGAGGCGGGCCTGGAGGAGGACTTCGACGACGAGGCGGAGGAGGGTGCCGCCGGCCAGGACCGCGAACCGCCGTCGGAATTCCCCGAACGCTGGGCGCAGTTCCTCCCGCCGGAGGACGTACGCTCGCGCATCCAGCGCCCGGAACACCGCCCGAAGCACGCGAAGCAGGACTCTCCGGGCAAGCACGCGCGCCCGAACGGCGGGCAGTAGGAGCCGGATCGTTCCGGCAACAGCCGCGCCCGCGGGGCGTCCTGCCGCGAGGCGGAAAACCCATGGCGATCGTACGCACCCCCGCATACGATCGCTTCGCACAACAAGGTGCAGGAACAGGAGGTGAGGACCGATGACTGTCACGGCGACGGGCGCTGCCCGCACACGGAAGCAGGTAACGATCCACTCTCTCCTGAAGGACTCCCCTCTTGTCCGAGCTCACCGCTCCGCACCCCCTCACCCGCTACGGCTGGGACGCGGGGTTCGCTGAAAGCTTCGCCCCGTACGCCGCCGAGGGCCTGACGCCCGGCCGCATCGTCCGCGTGGACCGCGGCCGTTGCGACCTCGTCGTCCCCGACGGCACAGGCGTACGGACCGTCCAGGCCGACACCGCGCTCGTCACCACGGGCGACCCGCTGCGCATCATGTGCACCGGCGACTGGGCGGCCGTCGACCTCGCCGGGGGATTCGTACGGGCGCTGCTGCCGCGCCGTACGGCCTTCGTCCGGTCCACCTCCTCCCAGCGGTCCGAGGGCCAGATCCTCGCCGCCAATGTCGACCACGCCGTGATCGCCTCCTCCCTCGCCGCCGAGCTGGACCTCGGCCGGATCGAGCGGTTCCTCACCCTCGCCTGGGAGAGCGGGGCGGCGCCCGTGGTCGTCCTCACCAAGGCCGACCTCGTCGCCGACCCCGTCGTCCTCGGCCACCTCCTCGACGACACCGCGGCGGCCGCGCCGGGCGCGCAGGTGCTGGCGGTCAGCTCGACGACGGGCGAGGGCGTCGACGTGCTCGCCGCGACGCTCACCGGCGGCACGTCCGTGCTCCTGGGCCAGTCCGGCGCCGGGAAGTCCACGCTCGCCAACGCCCTGGTCGGCGAGGACCTCCAGCAGGTCAACGCCACACGCGACAGCGACGGCAAGGGCCGCCACACCACCACCACGCGCAACCTGCTGCCGCTGCCGGGTGGCGGCGTCCTCATCGACACACCGGGCCTGCGCGGGGTGGGGCTCTACGACGCGGACGCCGGGGTGGCACTGGCGTTCGCGGAGATCGAGGCACTCACGGCGCGCTGCCGCTTCCACGACTGCGGCCACGAGAGCGAGCCGGGCTGCGCGGTGCTGGAGGCGCTCGCCTCCGGCGACCTCCCGCAGCGCCGCTTCGACAGCTACCGCAAGCTGCTCCGCGAGAACCAGCGCATCGCGGCCCGAACCGATGCGCGGCTCCGGGCGGAGATCCGGCGCGAGTGGAAGCGGAAGCAGGCTGCGGGGCGGGAGATGTCCGCTCGCAAACGGGGGCGCTGACGCTGGTCGTGGGGTGGGGGTTCTTTCCGGCTGCGTCTTGATGTGCGGCTGGGGGCGAGCCCCCAGCCCCCCCCACAACGTGGCGCGCCCCGGAACTGGGTCTGCGCCCCAGACCCCGCAACACGCTTCGCGCGTTGTCCTCAAGCGCCGGACGGGCTGAAAAGAAAGGACCGGCGCACCCGCTGAAATGAAACGACTGGCGCGCCCGTGTGGCAATGAGCACCCCGGACGGGCTGAAAGGACGGGCGCGCCCCACCACCCCGCACTCGCTCTCCGGCGGGAGGGGGTGGGGCTGGAGGGTGGGGTTCTGGAACGCGGTGCGTTGTCAGGGCACTCGATACGCATCAGGGCGCCCGCACCGCGTTCCAGGTCCCCAGCCCGGAAGACCCGCCCCCGGCACCCACCACAAACCCAAGCCCGGCCGGCGCTTGAGGCCGCCCCACCGAAAGCACAAACAACCCGCACCAGACAACGGACCCGCACAGGGCAACGGCGAGCCCGCAGGGCGCTCCCACCGCAGGCGGCAACGGACCCGCACCAGGCAACGGTGAACCCACCCGCGAACCACCACGTCCGATTCCCGCCAGGCCAGCCGCAGGCGATCCCGCAGACTGGACCTGTGCAAGCCGCCCCCACCTCCCTCGACGACTCCCGCTATCAAGCGGTGAGCAGCAGAGACGCCCGCTTCGACGGAGAGTTCTTCTTCGGTGTGGCGAGCACGGGGATCTACTGCCGGCCCAGCTGCCCCGCGGTCACCCCGAAGCGGGTCAACGTGAGTTTTCACGCGTCGGCGGCCGCCGCGCAGGGCGCCGGGTTCCGGGCCTGCCGACGGTGCCGGCCGGACGCCGTGCCGGGGTCCGCGGAGTGGAACGTACGGGCCGATCTCGTCGGCCGGGCGATGCGGCTGATCGGGGACGGGGTCGTGGACCGCGAGGGCGTCGAGGGCCTCGCGGACCGGCTCGGGTACAGCGCGCGCCAGGTCCACCGCCAGCTCACGGCGGAGCTCGGCGCGGGGCCGGTCGCCCTCGCGCGGGCCCAGCGCGCCCACACCGCGCGGATCCTCCTGACGACGACGTCACTGCCGGTCACGGAGATCGCGTTCGCGGCGGGGTTCAAGAGCGTCCGGCAGTTCAACGACACCGTCCGGGAGATCTACGCTTGCACGCCCACTGCCCTGCGCGCCTCGGCGGCCGGCCGCCCCGCACCCACCACCGCGGCCGGCATCCCGCTGCGGCTCGCCCACCGAGGCCCGTACGCCGCGCGGGAGATCTTCGACCACCTCCAGGAAAACGCCGTCCCCGGCATCGAGGAGACGCGCGGCACCCCGGGCGCCCGCCTCTTCCGCCGCACGCTGCGCCTGCCGTACGGCACCGCCGTCGCCGAGGTCCGCGAGCCGGCCCCGGCGCGCCCCGGCCAGTGGCTCGACTGCCGCCTGCACCTGTCGGACCCGCGCGACCTGGCCACCGCCGTGCAGCGGATGCGCCGCCTCTTCGACCTCGACGCCGATCCGTACGCCGTCGCCGAGCGCCTGCGCGCCGACCCCCTGCTGCGGCCCCTCGTGGACGCCCGGCCGGGCCTGCGTTCGCCCGGCGCGGCCGACGGGGACGAGCTCGCCGTGCGCGCCGTGCTGGCCCGGGGCAGGGCCGCCGGGGAGGCGGCGGCGCTCGCGGGCGGGCTCGTGAGCGCGTACGGAAAGCCCCTCGCCGCGCCGGACGGCGCCCTCACCCATGTCTTCCCCGACGCCGGCACCCTCGCGGGCGCCGCCCTCGACGACATCCCGGAGCCGGCCCGCCGGGCGCTGCGCGCCCTCACCACCGCCCTCGCGGAGGGCACGGTCCGGCTCGACCCCGGCGCGGACCGCGACGCCGCCGAACGCGCCCTGCTCGCCCTGCCCGGCATCGACGCCCGGACGGCCGGCCACATCCGGATGCGGGCGCTCGGCGACCCGGACGTCTTCCTGGCGGAGGACGAAGCGGAGGATGAAGCGAAGGACGAAGCGGAGGGCGAAGCGAAGGACGAAACGGGGGACAAGGCGGCGGACACCGCCGCCTGGCGCCCCTGGCGCTCGTACGCCCTGCACCACCTGCGGCTCCGCGCCGCCGAGCCCCGTACCGACTCACCGAAGGACGCCTGACCGTGCTCTACACCGAGATCGACAGCCCCCTCGGCCCGCTCCTGCTCGCCGGCACGCCCTCCGCGACCGCGCCCGGCGGCACCGCCCTCGTCTCGCTGTCCGTGCCGGGGCAGAAGAACGGCGCCACCGTGGAGCCGGACTGGCAGCGCGACCCCGGCGCCTTCGCGGAGGCCGGGCGCCAGCTCGCGGCCTACTTCGCGGGGGAGGCCAAGGATTTCGCGCTCGAATTCGCCGTGCGGGGGACGGAGTTCCGGCGCCGGGTCTGGGACGCGCTCGACACCGTCCCGTACGGCTCCACCACCACGTACGGCGAACTGGCCGCCCGCATCGGCGCCCCGCGCGCCGCCGTCCGCGCCGTGGGCGGCGCGATCGGTGCCAACCCGCTGCTGGTGCTGCGCCCCTGTCACCGGGTGATCGGCGCGGACGGCTCGCTCACCGGATACGCGGGAGGGCTGGAGCGCAAGCGGCTGCTGCTCGGTCTCGAAGCGCCGCGCGCTTGACCGCCCTGGTCAACGGAACTGGACGATCTGTCAATCGGGGTCACGGAAGATCACCCGTGCAACACCGATCCGATCCACGCCCCCACGACCAGCAGGCAGGCGAACAGTTCGACCAGGACGCTCGTCCCGAGCGCCCGCATCACGTTCCGCGTCGACGCCCACGCCTCGCCGTGCCCGCCGAGGCGCTGCCGCTCCATCCCGTAGAGCCCGGCGACGAAGCCCAGGACCGCGCCCAGCACGGGCACGAGGAAGAACCCGGCGATCCCGGCCGAACCCGCCACCAGGAAGGCGCGGCGGGTGATGCCCGCGCCCCGCAGGTGCCGGGCCGGGAGCAGCCAGATCACCGCCTGGTTCAGCAGCAGCACCCCCGTGGCACCGGCCAGCACGGCCCAGGCCAGGGCGGTCCGCTGGGTCAGCGACCACCACAGCACTCCGGCCCAGACGATCGGCGGTCCGGGCACCCCCGGGGTCACCACGCCGAGCAGGCCGAGCAGCATCACCAGGCCGACCAGGACCAGCTGCCACGTCCCCATGGACCAAGGTTGCCGGAAGGCGCGCGGCACCGCTTCCGGACGATTGCGGACAGCGTGGCCGGTATTCGCCCCACCGTCGGCGTTCATCGGTCCGTGAGTGGATCAGTGCAGGTCAGCGCGGTGCCGTCCAGCCTCGTTCGGCGGCGTGCCGGCCCAATTGGAGCCGGGTCGTGACCCCGGCCAGCTCCATCAGCCGCTTCACCCGCCGCTGCACCGTCCGCAGGCCCAGCCCGAGCTGCTTGGCGGCGCTGGCATCCGTCCGGCCGGCGAGCAGCAGCGAGAGCACCTCCAGGTCGGCGGCGTCCGGCCGGGCGGCCTCGTACGGCGCGTCGTCCGCGCCCGCCCGCAAGGGCAGCGCCCGGTGCCACTCGTCCTCGAAGAGGTCGGCCAGCGAGGTGAGCAGCGCGCCGGGCCGCACCGCGAGGGCGCTGTGCGGGGACAGCGCCACCAGCGCGGCCGCGCGGTCGGCGACGACGAACTCGGCGGGCACCCGGCCGACGGCCCGGACCCGGGCCGTCGGCCCGCCGTGGCCGGACACCGGCGCGGGAGCGCCGCCGCGCGCCGGAGCGTCACGTCCGACAACCATGCGCTGGTGCACGCCGTTGACCGCGTCACCCGTGGTGAGCCAGGCTCTGTCCGCCATCAGCGTGCAGATCTCGCGGGTGGCGGCGAGCCGCAGTCGCAACAGACGTTCGGCGACGGCGTGGTAACCGGTCACCAGTTCCACCGCACTGTCCCCGGCGGGCCGTTCGGCCGGCCGCTCGCACTGCCCTGTCTCCCGGACGGCGTCCAGACCTATGGCACTGAGCAAGCGACATCCCTCCCCGCGACCGCGTTTCGAATGCGGACATCATCCCTGGGGGCGGTTCCTTCGTGCACTCTTCCCGTATGCCCCGAGGTGTGGACAATAAGGGCATGAGTCAGCAGGGGGATCAACGCTCCGGCCAAGAGGACGCCTGGTGGGGCGAGTTGTACGACAAGAATCAACCCGACACCGGCTCCGCCGCCGCGGACGACAGCCTCGACGAGCGCTTCACCTCCGTCGCCGCGGTCGTCAGAGCGACGGGTGCCGTGCCCGAAGCGGAACCGGCCGGGCGGGCGGCGCGCGCCGTGAGGGACAGCGGCGACCGGCCCGCTCCTCCCTCGGGAGGGCTCCCCTCGCTGTCGATGGGTTACGGAGCACCGCACACCCGGGGCCTGCCCGGCCCGCCCGAACTCCAGCCGCCCGACGACTTCGTGGGGCCGCCCCCGCTCCCCTCACCGGACAGGGCGCAGCGGATCACCAGGGACGTGCCCCCGCCCGATACCAGGGGGCAGGTGCCACCGCCCCGCGCCCCCGCCCCGCCGCCCCGGCTCCCCGAGCCGGCCGACCCCAGCGGCCCGACCGAGAAGCCGGTGAAGCTCCCGGAGTCCCTGCGGCCGGCCAATGTCGCCCGGCCCGCGAGCGCGCCCCGGCCCGTGAACGTACGGCGGCCCTCGCCCCGGCCGATGAACACCCCGCGGCCCACGTCACCGCTGCGCAAGCCGCCGGGGCAGTCCGTGCCACCGCAGCGGGAGGCGCTGCCCGCCGCGGAGTCCCCGCTTCCGGGGGAGCCGCTCGCACCGCTCCCCGTGCGGGACGCGCTCCCGCCGCCCGGCCTGCCGCAGCCGGAGGACGAGCAGCCCACCATGGATCCGGAGCCCGGGGACACCTGGGAGGGACCGCTGCCGCCCCGCCCTCCGCAGTCACGACAGCCCCTCTGGTCCCCGAAGTCCCGGGAGACGGCCGCCTCCGAGGCCCCGCGGGACACGGACACGCCCCAGGAGGCCGAGGAGAGCCGACTCGCCCCGGCGTCCGAAGAAGGCCCGCCCTCCCCGGACGCCGAGCAGCCGGTCACCGAGCAGCCGGCCGCGCCCCCGGAGCGCCGGGCGGCGCTGCCGACGCCACGGCGCGAACAGCCGCGCGACACCCCGCCCGCTCCACGCGACCGGCAGCCGCGCGGGGCGGCGCCCTCGCGCAAACCCTTGCCGTCCCGGTCGAACGAGGCGCCCGCCGCGCCCGCTTCACGTCGCTCGCGCGACCCTCAGCCGCCAGGCGATTCCCGCCGGTCACGCGAATCTCTCCCGCCCAACGGATCCCGCCCGGCCCGCGGTTCCCTCTCGTCCACCGATCCCCGTTCGCCCCTCGATGCCCTGTTCCCCACGTCCTCCCGCCCACCGCGCGACCCCGCCGCCGCGCCCACCGACCCCCGGCAGCCCGGCGACCCGCTGGCATCCGGATCCCGCCGGTCGCGCGAGCCCCTCTCGCCCGCCAGGTCGCCCCAGCCCCGCGACGCCTCCCAGCCTCCGCAGACCACGCAGCCCTGGGATGCCCTCTTCTCCGCGCGTCCCGAGCCCGCCGAGGAGCGGCCGCCACGGCTGCCGATCGTGCCCAGGCAGCCGCGGAAGCCGGCCCGCGCCGCCGAGTTCGTGGGGGAGCGCCCTCCCACGTACGACGCCGAGCCGACCGCCTGGCCCGCCGGTGATCCCCGGCACCTGGCGGACGTCGTGCCGGACACCGTGCTCGACGGCGCCTGCTACGGCGCGGTGACCCTGCGCGCCACCTCGCTGCGCGGCGACTCGGCGCGCTATCGCGGTGAGCCGCGCCGCGACGCCCTGCTGACCACCCGCTTCGGCGACGGTGACGGCGCCCTGGTCCTCATCGCGATGGCCAGCGGCACCCGCGCGGCCGGCGAGGCGCACCGCGCCGCCCGGGACATCTGCGCCTGGCTCGGCGGCGCCGTGGGGCGCAGCCACGCCCGGCTGGCCGACGACATCCGCGGCGGGCGCCGCGGCGAGCTGAGGTCGGGGCTGCACCGGCTCACCGACCGCTCGTACGGCAGGCTGCGCGCCCGCGCGGCCGAACTGGGCCTGCGACCCGAGGAGTACACCGCCGCCGTCCGCTGCCTGCTCCTGACCGCGGACCCCGCCTGCCGCACGCGCGTCTTCTTCGGCGTCGGCACCGGCGGCCTCTTCCGGCTCCGGGAGGGGGCCTGGCAGGATCTCGACCCGGAGCCCACGGAGATCTGCCCGGGGCTCGAACCCGCGGTCGACCAGGGCACCGCGCCCGACGAGCGGATGACCATCGACCTGGGCATCCCCACCCCCGGCGGCACCCCGCCCGTCGAACCGGCCGAGGTGCCGGGCGAGCCGTTCCGCTTCCGGGCGTCGGTCGCCCGGCCGGGCGACAGCCTGCTGCTGTGCAGCACGGGCATGGCCGAGCCGCTGCGCGGCGAACCGGAGCTGGGCAAGGAGCTGGCCCGCCGCTGGTCCGGGGGCGAGCCGCCGGGTCTCGCGGCGTTCCTCGGGGACGCCCAGCTGCGGGTGACGGGGTACGCCGACGACCGCACCGCGTGCGCGCTCTGGGAGGCATAGCCATGTGTTCCGTGGGTTCATAGGGGAAGGAGCCGACCGAGACTCGATCCGGAGGAGGTCCGATGGCGAAGCAGACGGTGGCGGAGCAGTTCGTCGACATCCTGGTGCGCGCCGGGGTACGGCGGCTCTACGGAGTCGTCGGCGACAGCCTGAACCCGGTGGTGGACGCCGTCCGGCGGAACGCCGCCATCGACTGGGTCCAGGTCCGCCACGAGGAGACCGCCGCCTTCGCGGCCGGTGCCGAGGCGCAGCTGACCGGCAGACTGGCCGCCTGCGCGGGCTCCTGCGGTCCCGGCAACCTGCACTTGATCAACGGCCTCTACGACGCCCACCGTTCCATGGCCCCGGTGCTGGCCCTCGCCTCGCACATCCCCAGCAGCGAGATCGGCACCGGCTTCTTCCAGGAGACCCACCCGGACCGGCTGTTCGGCGAGTGCAGCCACTACAGCGAGCTGATCTCCAGCCCCCGGCAGCTGCCCCGGGTGCTGCGCACGGCCGTCCAGCATGCGATCGGGCAGGGCGGTGTCAGCGTCATCTCCCTGCCGGGTGACATCGCCGGGCAGCAGGCCCCCGACGCGGGCCCCGATCACGCGCCGCTGCCCTCCCGCCCGTCCGTACGGCCCGGGGACGCGGAGATCGACGCGCTCGCCCGGATGGTCGACGAGGCCGGGAAGGTCACCCTCTTCTGCGGCAGCGGCACCGCGGGCGCGCACGACGAGGTGATGACGTTCGCCGAGCGGGTGAAGGCGCCGGTCGGGCACGCCCTGCGGGGCAAGGAGTGGATCCAGTACGACAACCCCTACGACGTCGGCATGAGCGGGCTCCTCGGCTATGGCGCCGCCTATGAGGCCACCCACGAGTGCGACCTGCTGATCCTGCTGGGCACCGACTTCCCGTACAACGCCTTCCTGCCCGACGACGTGCGGATCGTGCAGGTGGACGTGCGGCCCGAGCGGCTCGGCCGCCGTTCCCGGCTCGACCTCGCCGTATGGGGCGATGTGCGCGAGACCCTGCGCTGCCTCACCCCGAAGGTGCGGGCGAAGAGCAACCGCGCCTTCCTGGACCGGATGCTCAAGAAGCACGCCGACGCCCTGGAGGGGGTCGTCAAGGCGTATACGCGCAAGGTCGAGAAGCACACCCCGATCCACCCCGAGTACGTCGCCTCCGTCCTGGACGAGGAGGCCGCCGACGACGCGGTCTTCACCGTCGACACGGGTATGAACAACGTCTGGGCGGCCCGCTATCTCACGCCCAACGGCCGCCGCCGGGTGATTGGTTCGTTCACCCACGGCTCGATGGCGAACGCGCTGCCCCAGGCGATCGGTGCCCAGTTCCTCGACCCCGGCCGCCAGGTCGTGGCGATGTCGGGCGACGGCGGATTCTCCATGCTCATGGGCGACTTCCTCACGCTCGTGCAGTACGACCTGCCGGTGAAGGTCGTCCTCTTCAACAACTCCTCGCTCGGCATGGTCGAGCTGGAGATGATGGTGAGCGGGCTCCCCTCGTACGGGACGACGAACCGGAATCCCGATTTCGCGGCTCTCGCCCGGGCCGCCGGAGCACACGGCGTGCGGGTCGAGAAACCCAAGCAGGTGCGTGACGCGCTGCGCGACGCCTTCCGGCACAAGGGGCCCGCGCTGGTCGATATCGTCACCGACCCCAACGCCCTCTCGATCCCCCCGAAGATCAGTGCCGAGATGGTCAGCGGATTCGCGCTCTCCGCGGGAAAGATCGTGCTCGACGGCGGTGTCGGCCGGATGCTTCAGATGGCGCGCTCCAATCTCCGCAACGTACCGCGTCCCTGACCACGGAATGCCGCGCGGAAAACCTCTGTTCGCCACAGGCCGACGGCATATTCACGCGCGGTCCGAAGGGCATCGGTATTCCAGTCATATCGCTCTGTTGATGGGTCAACAGGAGTCGCCGTCGGCGGGCCGGGGCATGCATTGCCGTGAGCGAGCGTGAACGTGTTCGATGCCGGTGCGCCGGGGAGGGGTCGGGGACAGGGAAGGATGAAACGGCGGACTGCAGGCTTGGCGAGCGCGGACGGCCACGCGGGCCGGGAAAGGGCCGCGGAGCGCATGGCGGCGAGCGGAACGGGGGGCGCGCCGGCGTCCTCGGGGCCATGTTTCGAAAGACGGCTCGTACGCCGGGACCTCACGGCGGTGGGCCAGGTGCGCGCGGAGCTGCGCGCGCTGCTGGCGCACTGGGGCGCACCGGGGCGCGCGGAGACGGCCGAGCTGCTGACGAGCGAGCTGGTCACCAATGCCCTGGTGCACACCGACGGGGCGGCGGTGGTGAAGGCCGCGCTCACCGGTGGCGCGGAGGCAAGGGCCAAGGGGCGATTGCGCGTCGAGGTGCGGGACTTCGTCGCGAGGCACCCGGCCCTGCGCGTCCCCGGCGCCCGCGCCGGCGGACCGGACGACGGGACGGACGGCATCGAGCGGACCGCGACCTCGGGCCGCGGTCTGCTGCTCGTGCACTCCCTCGCCGACGGCTGGGGCGTCCGCCCGCACGGCGTGGGAAAAACGGTCTGGTTCGAGCTGGACGCCCAAGAGCCCTGAACCGCGTCGGGGCGACCCAGGGCTCATGGGGGCTCAGCCGAACTGTCGCTCGATCTGGGCGAGTTTGGCCTCCAGCGAGTCGAGCCGCGGGATGGCTTGGGTGTCGTCCTCGGCGGTGAGGTCGATCGGATCAGAGCCGCTCACCGCCTGGAGCGGGCGCGCGCGTACGGGAAGCTGTCCCTCGGCCGCTATGGAAGGCTCCGCGCCGAGTTGCGGCGGCTGCGCCGCGGCGGGCACGGCGGGCCCGGTCACCTCGACCTGGCGCCCGGTGCGGGCGCGGCCCCAGACCCGGTGCTGGCGGTTGTACGCCTTGATGCGGGCCCGCTCCAGCTTGCCCGCCTCGCGCCGCCGCACCCGGTCCCGCTCCATCTGCCGCTTGTCCTCGCGGACCTCCTCGACCGCCTCGTCCAGCGTCCGCACGCCCTCCAGGAGCATCAGCGACCAGGCGCCGAAGGTCTCGCGGGGGGCGCGCAGCCACCGGACTATGCGGATCTGGGGGAGTGGGCGGGGCACGAGTCCCTGCTCGCGGAGCGCTGCCCGGCGGGTCTGCTTGAGCGCGCGGTCGAAGAGCACCGCGGCCGAGAGGGACATGCCGGCGAAGAACTGCGGCGCGCCCGCGTGGTCCATCCCCCGTGGCGCGTGCACCCAGTTGAACCAGGCCGCCGCGCCCGCGAAGGTCCACACCAGCAGCCGGGAGCCGAGCGCCGCGTCACCGTGGCTGGCCTCGCGCACGGCGAGCACCGAGCAGAACATGGCGGCGCCGTCGAGACCGAAGGGCACCAGATACTCCCAGCCGCCCGTCAGGCCCAGATTCTGCACCCCGAAGCCGACCAGCCCGTGGAAGGAGAGCGCGGCGGCCACGGCGGCGCAGCAGAAGAGCAGTACGTACGAGGCGCTGCCGTAGATGGCTTCCTTGCGGCGCCTGCGCTCCTCGGTGCGTTCCCAGGAGTCCGTGGGAGCCCCCGTGTCGTCCGCGCCGCCGTTCCGGCCGCCGCGCGCGAGCACCGTCACCGCCACCACGGCCCCGGCGAGCGCCACCACACTGGGGAGCATCCAATTCAGCGGTATATCGGTCACTCTCATCTTGCGTCCCTTGCATAGCAGTACGGCCTTTCGCGCGCCATCCTGACGGAATCGGACCGTTCGCCAAAGGGTTTCCGGGCAACTGCCTGCCAATGGACGCCAAGGGCATACAGATAGGTGTGGGAGTATTCGAACGCCGCCTAGCGAAAAGGGAATTACGTTCGTTTCACTCCACTCGATCGAGTGGTGTGAAGGTAATCGGCTTGTGGTCATACGTGCTCCTCGTACGGCATCACCGGTGCGAGGGCGGGTGAGGCAGGTGTCACCGGGGCGCAGGGTGCGGCAGAGGCGGCGGCTCGCCCGGTCGCGGGTCCGCGGTGATTCGCCCATGGGTCCGGCCGGCGCACGGAAGGCCGCACCGCCCGCACGTGGCACGGTGGTGTCCGGAGGGACGCGTCGAGCTCGGCACCGCCCGGCGCGGGCCCCGCGGCCGTCGCCCCGCCGGGGCGGTGCGATACCACCGAATCACGATCGTTTGCAGGCAAGCCTTACCTTACCCGGATGGTTCGGGGTTTGAACTGTCAGAACGTCCGCCTATGGTTCGGATGGACACAGGAGGACCCCACATGGAGCAGGGCAGACCCCACAGCGCGGCATCGCGGCCCGGCGCCGGCGTGCCCGGACAGGCCACCGCGCACCGCGTGCCGAACGGCCACGTCCGAGGTGAGCACGTCCACGGCCAGGAGACCTACGGCGAGGACGCGTACGGCGCCCCGGCCACCGTCCCCGCGCCGCGGTCCGCTCCCGCACGCCGCATGCCGCAGCGGTACTCCGTGCGCGGGCAGATCCTCGACGCCCTGCGCAAGGCACTGCTCAGCGGCGAACTGATACCCGGCGAGGTCTACTCCGGGCCCGCGCTCGGCGAGCGCTTCGGCGTCTCCGCGACGCCCGTCCGCGAGGCGATGCAGCAGCTGGCCCTGGAGGGCGCCGTCGAGGTCGTCCCCAACCGCGGCTTCCGCGTCACCCGCCGCACCGCCCGCGACCTCGCCGAACTCGCCGAGGTGCGCGCCCTCCTGGAGGTCCCGGCAGTGCTGGGGCTCGCCCGCACCGTCCCGGCGGCGCGCTGGGCCGACCTGCGGCCCCTCGCCGAGACGGCCGCCGCCGTCGCGGCGACCGGTGACCGCGCCCACTACGCCGAGGCCGACCGCGCCTTCCACCGCGCGCTCCTCGGCCTCTCCGGCAACCGCCAACTGGTCGCCGTCGCCGAGGAGCTGCACCGCCGCGCCCAGTGGCCCGTGGCCCACGGCCCCGCCGTGCGCACCGCCTGCCTGGTCGCGGACGCGGCCGAACACCTGGCCCTGCTGGACGCCTTGGCCGCGGGCGACCCGGCCCGGGTCGAGGCGCTGCTGACCGGACACCTCGGGGGAGCGCGCTGACATACGCGCGCCCTCGTGTCTCCCGGCCGCGCCCGTCAGTCCGGTGCCGCCGTCGGGGACAGCCGGTCCGCCAGCCACGCCGGGACGCCGCCCAGCAGCCGTACGAGCCGGCCCGCCTCCGCGCGCAGGCGCGTTGCCTCGTCCGCGTCGGGCAGCACCGCGGCCAGCGACGCCAGCGCCGGGGCGATGCCGATCAGATAGCCCAGCTCTTCCCTTATGCGAAGCGACTCCGCGAAGCCGTACCGGGCCTCGGCGAGCTTGCCGTCGTGCTCGGCCATGGCCGCCACATGCCGCCAGGTGAAGGACAGCAGCAGCCGCTGGCCGTGCGCGGCCGCCCCCGCGTGGGCGCGCTGGAAGGCGGCGGTGGCGTCGGAGGGGTTCTCGGAGAGGTGCTGGGCGATGAGCCCGCGCCGGAAGTTCAGCAACGGCCGCGTCGGCGAGGCGGGAGCCAGCAGCGCGGCCGCCCGGCCCAGCGCGGACCGCGCCTCGTCGGCCCGGTCCCGTACGCCCAAAAGGGTGGCCGCGTAAGCGAGATGGCCCCGCTCGCAGGCCGCCGCGCCCCGTTCCTCGTCGTCCGTGGCGAGCGCCTCGGCCGACCGGAGCGCGTCCTCCGCGGCCCCCCAGCCCCGGGCGGTGTAGACGCACTGCTCGGTCAGCACCTCCGTCCGCCGCAGCGCGGCGCCCGGCTCCTCGGCGGCGTGCGGGGCGAGCAGCGCGGCGGCGTCGTCCCAGCAGGCGCGCGACCGTAGTCGCCATACGGCTCGTTCGAGGGGATCGTCCCCTTGCGGGTCCGGCCCGTGTGACCCTGGTGGCTCCTCCGACAACCCAGAATTCCGCATGGCGGTATCCGCCACAGTGCCCTCCCCAAGCGCGCCGTCGAGCTGGAAGCCGTGACCCGAATCTCAGCACGAAGACCCGGACGCGGCCAAGGGTCAGGTGTGAAGCAATTCACAAAGGGCGGGCGACTTCCAGCAGTAGCGGAAGATTACCGGAGAGTGAACGGACCTATGAGCGGCGGGGTGCTCATGTGGTGTGCGCGGAAAGGGTGTCTGAAGTCGCCCTCCCGTTCGCCTCGGTCCGCCTCGGCGGCCCCCGGCAGCACGCCCGGCACGCGGAAAATGCCTCGCTCTAAGTGGGATACGGCTGGCAGGATGGCCGGCGCCCGCGCCACCGCGGACCGCGAAGAACACAACAGACCTCGGGAGACACGGACATGCGCGGAAGCCTCGGAAACCCCCAGCGCCCCGACCGGACGACCGTTCCCGAGGACTTCTTCGCGTATGCACACCACCAGCAGCACCTCCCGCACCCGGGCCACCGCGAGTGACACCGGCCGCACCCTCAACATCGGCATCGTGGCCCACGTCGACGCCGGCAAGACCAGCCTCACCGAGCGCCTCCTCTTCGACACCGGTGCCATCGACCGGCTCGGCAGCGTCGACGACGGCAGCACCCTGACCGACAGCGGCGAGCTGGAGCGCCGCCGCGGCATCACCATCCGTACCGCCGTCGCCCCCTTCCGCGTCGGCGACCGCCACGTCAACCTCATCGACACCCCGGGCCACAGCGATTTCATCGCCGAGGTGGAACGTGCCCTCGGCGTGCTCGACGGCGCCGTGCTCGTGCTGTCCGCCGTCGAGGGCGTGCAGGCGCAGACGCGCGTGCTGATGAAGACCCTGCGGCGGCTGCGGCTGCCCACGCTGATCTTCGTCAACAAGACCGACCGGCCCGGGGCGCGTGACGCCGGGACGCTGGCCGACATCCGCCGCCGGCTCGCGCCCGCCGTCGTGCCGATGGGCACCGTCGACGGCATCGGCACGCCCGGCGCCCGTACGGTCCCGGCCTCCCTCGCCGACCCGGCCTTCCGGGACGCGGTGGGTGAGGCCCTGGCCGAGGCCGACGACGAACTGCTCGCCCGGCTCGTCGACGGCACGCCACCCGGCGCGGACGAACTGCGGGCCCTGCTCGCCGACCGCACCGCGCGCGGCCTGGTCCACCCCGTGTACTTCGGCTCCGCGCTCTCCGGCGACGGCGTCACGGCACTCCTCGACGGCATCGTCACCTGGCTGCCGGTACGCTCGGCCGAAGGCGACGGACCGGCCGGGACGGTCTTCGCCGTGGAGCGGGGCGCGTCAGGCGAGAAGACGGCGTATCTGCGCCTGTTCTCCGGAGAGTTGACGGAACGTCAGCACGTTACGCTGCACCGCCGCGAGGGGGACGGCGCGCGGTCCGGGCACTCCGGCCGGATCACCGGCCTCGACGTGATCGGCGCGGCGCCCGGCGACCGGCACCGCCTCACCGCGGGCGGCATCGCCAGGGTCCGCGGCCTGCCGCGCGTCCGGGTGGGCGACCGGCTGGGGAGCGGCGAGGAGGGCCCCACCGCGCCGCACTTCGCGGGCCCGAGCCTGGAGACGGTCGTCCGGCCCGTACGCGCCGCCGACGCGGCCCGGCTGCACGCCGCGCTCACCGCCCTCGCCGACCAGGACCCCCTCATCGGGACCCGGGCCCTGCCCGCCGGGGGCGGCACCTCCGTGCTCCTCTACGGCGAGGTGCAGAAGGAGATCATCGCGGCGACGCTCAGCGAGGAGTTCGGCGTCGACGCGCTCTTCGAACCCAGCAGCACGGTCCATCGTGAGCGGCCGGCCGGCACCGGCGAGGCGTGCGAGCGGATCGAGCGCCACGGCGGCCACGACTTCTGGGCCACGGTCGGCCTGCGCGTCGAGCCGGGTCCGCCGGGGTCGGGCAACGTCTTCCGCCGCGACACCGAACTCGGCGCCCTGCCGCTCGCCTTCGACCGGGCCATCGAGGAGACCGCCCACCGCACGCTTACCCAGGGCCTGTGCGGCTGGCCCGTCACCGACTGCGTCGTCACCCTGACCCGCTCCGGTTTCGTGGGCCCGGTGAGCACGGCGGCGGACTTCCGCCAGGTGACTCCCCTGGTGCTGATGGCCGCGCTGGCGGCCGCGGGAACGGAGGTGTACGAGCCGTGCCACGCCTTCGAACTGGAGGTTCCCGCAGGTGCGTTGAACGGTGTGAGCGGTGCGCTCGCTTCGGTGGGGGCGCGGATTTCCGATACGGCGGTCGGGGGTGCGGTCTGCGTTCTCAAGGGGGTGGTTGCCGCGGGGCGGGTGGCGTCGCTGGAGCGGCGTCTGCCGGCGCTTTCCGGTGGGGAGGGGGTGTGGTTTTCGATGCCGGCGGAGGATCGCCGTTGCGTGGGCTCGCCGCCCACGCGGGCCCGTACGGATGGGAATCCGCTGAATCGGGCGGAATATCTGCGGCATTTGACGGTGCTGTGATTCGCCGCGCCTGCGGCGGGCTTTTCCCCACCCCGCCCCTTCCCGGCTGCGTCCGATGTGCGGCTCCGCCGCGTGGGGGCGAGCCCCCAGACCCCCACAACGTGGCGCGCCCTGGAACTGGGGCTGCGCCCCAGACCCCGACCTGCGGGCCGGTTCGCCGCCTGCGGCGGGAGCGGCCTGCGGCCGCGTCCTCAATCGCCGGACGGGCTGAATGCGAACCCTGATGCGGACACGTCCCGCACTTGCTCTCCGGTGGGAGGGGGTGGGGCTGGAGGGTGGGGTTCTGGAACGCGGTGCGAATTCGGGGCACTCAATCCGCGTGACCCGCACCGCACCGCGTTCCAGGTCCCCAGCCCGGAAGACCCGCCCCCGGCACCCACCACAAACCAAGCCCGGCCGGCGATTGAGGCCGCGCCCGCAGGGCGCTCCCGCCGCAGGCGGCAACGGACCCGCACCAGACAACGGCGAACCCGCAGGGCGCTCCCGCCGCACCAGGCAACGGAACCCGCACCAGACAACGGCGAACCCGCAGGGCGCTCCCGCCGCACCAGGCAACGGAACCCGCACCAGGCAACGGTGAACCCCACCAGACCAAACCCAGCCCGGCCGGCGCTTGAGGCCACCCGAACCCCGACCACAAACCACCCGCAGAGGACAACAGCGTCAGCTCATCCGCAGAGCCAGGAAAAAGTCCAACTTGTCCTCCAGACGCGAAAGATCACGCCCCGTGAGCTGCTCGATCCGCCCCACCCGGTACCGCAAGGTGTTCACATGCAGATGCAACCGCGTCGCACACCGGGTCCAGGAGCCGTCGCAGTCGAGGAACGCCTCCAGGGTCGGGATCAGCTCGGCGCGGTGGCGGTGGTCGTAGTCGCGCAGGGGGTCCAGGAGGCGCGCGGTGAAGGCGCGGCGGACGTCGTCGGGTACGAAGGGGAGCAGCAGCACGTGCGAGGCGAGCTCCTGGTGACCCGCGGCGCAGACGCGGCCCGGGCGGGCGGCGGCGACGCGGCGGGCGTGCCGGGCCTCCTCCAGGGCGCCGCGCAGGCCCTCCGCCGAGTGCACGGGGGCGCTGACGCCGAGCGTGAGCCGGCCGTCGCCGTCGAGCCCGCGGGAGAGGGGCTCGTGGACGGCCGCGAGGAGGGCGTCGGCGTGCAGTCCGGGTGCCGCCGCCGGGGCGCCGTCCTCGGTGCCGGCGAGGTCGGGGCGGGCGGGCAGCGCCGGGAGCGGCACGAGCGCCACGGCCTCGTCGCCGAGGTGGGCGACGGCGATCCGGTCGGACGGCTCGGTGCCGGAGGCGTCCGGGTCGGCCAGGATCTCCTCCAGCAGGGCCTGGGCGACCGGGCCGCCGGGGATCTCGCCGCCGTCCCACTCGACCCGGGCGACGACGACCTGCCAGTGCGGGGCGGTGCCGAGGCCGGGCAGCAGGACGGGCGCCGCGACCCGCAGCCGGGCGGCGATCTCGGCCGGGGCCGCGCCCGTCTGGACCAGTTCGAGGACCTCCTGGGCGAGCCGGCGCCGCACCGTGCGGGCGGCGTCCCGCCGGTCGCGCTCGACCGCGATCAGCTGGGTGACGCCGTCGAGCAGGTCGAGGCGCTCCGCGGGCCAGTCGCCCGCGTCCGCGTCGACGGCCAGCAGCCAGTCCGACAGGACGGTCTCCCGGACGTCGCGGGCGGCGCCGCGCCCGGCCCCGCTGATGGGGAAGAGGGAGTAGGTGCTGCCCGCGGCGTTCACCCGGTGCGGGCCGCGGCGTCCGGTGCGCGCGGCGGCGAGGTGCTCGCCCGCGAGCGTGGCGCAGACGGCGGCCGGCAGCTCGGGCCCGGAGCCCGCCAGCGAGGACCCGGCGATGGGGCGGCCGGTGGGGGAGAGCACCCAGGCCCGCAGGTCCAGGTCGGAGCCGAGCAGGTCGAGCACGACCTCGGGGCCGCCGCCCGCCGGGCCTGAGGTCATCAGCCGCCGGTGCCGGTCCACGACCGCCGCCAGGTCCCCGGCCCGCTCGCTGGAGACCTGCCGCACCACGTGCTCGGTGATGGACGCGAACGACACGTCCTCGACCACCGAGAACAGCGGCAGCCGGTGCCGCGCGCACGCCTGCACGAGGTCGTCGGGGATCGAGCGCATCTCGGCCTCGCCCGCCGCGAGCCCGGCCACCCCGGCCGCGGAGAGGATCCGTACGAAGCGCTCGGAGTCCTCCGGCTCCCGCCGCCACGCGAGGCCCGTGAGCACCAGCTCCCCGCCGGAGAGATACCGGCTCGGGTCGCGCAGGTCGGTGGTCATCACGCCGCGCACGGAGCGGTCCAGCTCGTCCTCGCCGCCGAGCAGCCGAAGGCCCAGTGCTTCGGTCTCCAGGAGTGCGCGCAGCCGCATCGTGGTCGCCGCCGATCTGTCTTGTAACCAGTGGAATGCAGTGGGGTTTCTGAACCCCGTCTTTCGTTCGAATCTACAAGACGGGGCGCGCAGCCAGCGAACCGCTTCATGGTTTCGGTGACTGCACCCGGGTGCCCGCCCGGCCTTGTACTGGCTCCACGCCGCGTGAACAGGACATGAACCGCCCGGCCGGACCACCCCTCGCACCACCCCGCGGGACCCGATCGAGAAGAGAAGATCCATGGACTTCCTGCGCCCCGGCAGCTGGGAGGAGGCGCTCGCCGCGAAGGCCGAGCACCCCACGGCTGTGCCCATCGCGGGCGGCACGGATGTGATGGTCGAGATCAATTTCGACCACCGCCGGCCGGAGTATCTGCTCGACCTGAATCGCATCGGCGATTTGTACGAATGGGAGATCGGTGACCGCGACGTCCGCCTCGGCGCGTCCGTGCCGTACACCCGGATCATGGAGGGGCTCCGCGATCCGCTCCCCGGTCTCGCGCTCGCCGCGCACACCGTGGGGTCCCCGCAGATCCGCAACCGCGGCAGCGTGGGCGGCAACCTCGGCGCGGCCTCCCCGGCCGGGGACGCCCACCCCGCGCTGCTCGCGGCGGGCGCCGACGTGGAGGCGGAGTCGGTGCGCGGCACCCGGCTGATCCCGGTGGAGGAGTTCTACACCGGCGTGAAGCGCAACGCCCTGGCGCCGGACGAGCTCATCCGGGCCGTACGGATCAGGAAGGCGGACGGGCCGCAGCAGTTCTCCAAGGTCGGCACCCGCAACGCCATGGTCATCGCGGTCTGCGCCTTCGGTATCGCCCTGCACCCGGCCGCCCGTGCCGTGCGGACCGGCATCGGCTCGGCCGCGCCCACGCCGGTGCGGGCCCGCGCGGCGGAGGACTTCCTGGCCGCCGCGCTGGAGGAGGGCGGCTTCTGGGAGTCGGGCGCGGCCCTCCCGCCGTCGCTGGCCCGGCAGTTCGCCGAGCTCGCCGCCGGCGCGTGCAACCCGATCGACGACGTGCGCGGCAGCGCCCGGTACCGGCGGCACGCGGTGGGCGTCATGGCCCGCCGCACGCTTCGCTGGACCTGGGACGCGTACCGCGGCAGCGAGAGGAACACCCGATGCGCGTGAGTTTCGAGGTCAACGGGCGGCCGCAGCGGGCCGACGACGTCTGGGAGGGCGAGAGCCTGCTCTACGTCCTGCGCGAGCGGCTGGGCCTGCCCGGCTCGAAGAACGCCTGTGAGCAGGGCGAATGCGGGTCCTGCACGGTCCGCCTCGACGGGGTGCCGGTGTGCGCCTGCCTGGTGGCCGCGGGGCAGGTCCAGGGCCGCGCGGTCGACACCGTGGAAGGGCTCGCCGACTACGCGAAGCGGCGGGCCGGCGGCGCGGGCGGCACCGGCCCCGACGTGGCCGCGCAGTGGCGGCCCGGCCAGGCGGCCACCGAACTCTCCCCGGTCCAGCAGGCGTTCATCGACGCGGGAGCCGTCCAGTGCGGCTTCTGCACCCCCGGCCTGCTCGTCGCCGCCGACGAGCTGCTGGAGCGCAACACCGACCCCACCGACGCCGACATCCGCGAGGCGCTCTCGGGCAACCTCTGCCGCTGCACCGGCTACGAGAAGATCCTCGACGCGGTGCGCCTCGCGGCCGCCCGCGCGGGAGAGGCGGGCTGAGAGATGGCCACCGCACGCGTCCCCACCGAGCTCACCCAGGGCAGCCGCACCCGTGGCGGCGTCGGCGAGTCCACCCAGCGCCCCGACGGCACCCTGAAGGTCACCGGCGACTTCGCCTACGCCTCCGACCTCTGGCACGAGGACATGCTCTGGGGTTTCACGCTCCGCAGCCCGCACACCCACGCCCGGATCCTGTCCGTCGACCTCTCCGAGGCGTACGCCACGCCGGGCGTGCACGCCGTCCTCACCCACGCCGACCTCCCCGCCGAGACCCGCTACGGCCTGGAGATCAAGGACACCCCCGTCCTCGCCGACGGCGTGGTCCGCTACCACGGCGAGCCCGTCGCGCTCGTCGCCGCCGACCACCCCGAGACCGCCCGCCGCGCCGCCGCGAAGATCAAGGTGGAGTACGGGCAACTGCCCACCGTCACCGACGAGGAGTCGGCCACCGCCCCCGGCGCCCCCCTGCTGCACCCCGGCCGTGACGACCACCACGCCGGGCACGTTCCCCACCCCAACATCGTCCACCGCCAGCCCGTGCTCCGCGGCGACGTCGCCGCCGCCCGCGCCCGCGCCGAGGTGGTCGTCACCGGCGACTACGAAGTGGGCATGCAGGACCAGGCGTTCCTCGGCCCCGAGTCCGGGCTCGCCGTGCCCGCCGAGGACGGCGGAGTCGACCTCTACATCGCCACCCAGTGGCTGCACGCCGACCTCCGCCAGATCGCCCCCGTGCTCGGCCTGCCCGAGGACAAGGTCCGCATGACGCTCTCCGGCGTCGGCGGGGCCTTCGGCGGCCGCGAGGACCTCTCCATGCAGGCCCACGCCTGCCTGCTGGCGCTGCGCACCGGACGGCCCGTCAAGATGGTCTACAACCGCTTCGAGTCGTTCTTCGGCCACGTCCACCGCCACCCCGCCAAGCTGCACTACGAGCACGGCGCGACGCGGGACGGCACGCTGCTGTACGTGAGCTGCCGCATCGTCCTCGACGGCGGCGCTTACGCCTCGTCCTCCCCGGCCGTCGTCGGCAACGCCGCCTCGCTCGCCGTCGGCCCGTACGTCGTCGACAACGTGGAGAGCGAGGCTCTCGCCCTCTACACCAACAACCCGCCCTGCGGGGCGATGCGCGGCTTCGGCGCGGTGCAGGCGTGCTTCGCCTACGAGTCGCAGATGGACAAGCTGGCCGCCGCGCTGGGCATGGACCCGGTGGAGCTGCGGCAGCGCAACGCCATGGCGCAGGGCGCCGTCATGCCCACCGGGCAGATCGTGGACTCTCCCGCACCGGTGGCCGAACTCCTGCGCCGGGTCAAGGCGTTGCCCCTGCCGCCCGAGCGGGAGTGGGAGAGCGCGGGCGGCCCGCCCGATGTGCGGGCCCTGCCCGGCGGCCTGTCGAACACCACTCACGGCGAGGGCGTCGTGCGGGGCGTCGGCTACGCGGTCGGCATAAAGAACGTCGGATTCTCCGAGGGCTTCGACGACTACTCCACCGCGCGGGTGCGGCTGGAGACCGTGGGCGGGCAGCCCGTGGCCACGGTGCACACGGCCATGGCGGAGGTCGGCCAGGGCGGCGTCACCGTGCACGCCCAGATCGCCCGCACCGAGCTCGGCGTCAGCCAGGTCACCATCCGGCCCGCCGATACCCGCGTCGGCTCGGCGGGCTCCACCTCCGCCTCCCGCCAGACCTATGTCACCGGCGGCGCCGTCCGGCACGCGTGCGAGGCCGTACGGGAGAAGGTGCTGGAGCTCGGCCGCGCCAGGTTCGCGGCGTACCACCCGGCCTGGAGCCACGCCGAACTCCTCCTGGAGGGCGGCAAGGTCGTCACCGACGGGGGCGAGGTGCTCGCCGGCCTCGCCGACGTGCTGGAGGGCGAGGTGGTCGACGTCGAGCTGGAGTGGCGGCACAGGCCCACCGTGCCCTTCGACCTGAGGACCGGTCAGGGCGACGGCCATGTGCAGTATTCGTTCGCCGCCCACCGCGCCGTCGTGGAGGTCGACACCGAGCTCGGGCTGGTCAAGGTGATCGAGCTCGCCTGCGCCCAGGACGTCGGCAAGGCCCTCAACCCGCTCTCGGTGGTGGGCCAGATCCAGGGCGGCACCACGCAGGGCCTCGGGCTGGCCGTGATGGAGGAGATCGTCGTCGCGGCGGACGGCAGGGTGCGCAACCCCTCCTTCACCGACTACCTCATCCCCACCATCCTGGACACCCCCGCCATACCGGTCGACGTACTCGAACTCGCCGACGACCACGCCCCGTACGGGCTGCGCGGCGTCGGCGAGGCCCCCACCCTCTCCTCCACGCCGGCCGTCGTCGCCGCGATCCGCGCCGCCACGGGGCTCCCGCTCACGCGGGTGCCCGTCCGGCCGGAACACCTCACCGGCACCTGAACTACCGTCACCTGACGGAACATCAAGACCCCACCTCCCGTGCGTCTCCCGCCGGGCCGTGCGGGGGCAATCCCTTCATCTCGGGCCGTCCCCCGGGTTGTGCAGCCGCTCCACGTCCCAAATCCCGTGGCCGGGCCCACCGGCCGGCCACGGGGGCCCTCTGAACCTTGGGAAGGCATCATGACCCAGTCATCCGTGGAGACCGGGGCCACGGCGGAGGGCGCGGGCGCGGGCCCGTGTCCGCCCGCCGGGCGCTCCCCGCTCGACCGGTACTTCCACATCAGCGAGCGAGGCTCCACCGTCGCACGCGAGGTGCGCGGCGGCATCACCACCTTCATGGCGATGTGCTACATCCTGCTCCTCAACCCGCTGATCCTCTCCGGCCCCGACTCCACGCGGCACACCCTGGACCACGCCGGGCTCATCACCGCCACCGCGCTCGCGGCCGCCGTCAGCACTCTGCTCATGGGCTTCGTCGGCAAGGTGCCGCTCGCCCTCGCCGCCGGCCTCGGCGTCTCCGGCGTGCTCGCGACACAGGTGGCACCCCACATGACGTGGCCGCAGGCCATGGGCATGTGCGTGCTCTACGGCGCGGTGATCGTGCTGCTGGCCGTCACCGGCCTGCGGGAGATGATCATGAACGCGATACCGCTCGCCCTCAAGCACGCCATCACCATGGGCATCGGGATGTTCATCGCCCTCATCGGCCTGGTCAAGGCGGGCTTCGTGCACGCCTCCACGGGCGGCGGGCCGGTCACCCTCGGCCCCGCCGGCGAGCTCACGGGCTGGCCGGTGCTGATCTTCTGCGTCACCCTGCTGGTCGTCCTGATGCTCCAGGCCCGTGCGGTCCCCGGCGCGATCCTCATCGGCATCGTCTCCGGCACGGTCCTCGCCGTCGTCGTCAACGCCGTCGGCCACCTCGGCCCGGGCACCTGGCAGAACGGCGCGCCGGCGCTCAAGGGCAGCGCGGTCTCCATGCCGGACTTCTCCCTCTTCGGGCACGTCGAGTTCGGCGGCTGGGGCTCGCTCGGGGCCATGAGCGTGGGGATGATCGTCTTCACGCTGGTGCTGGCCGGCTTCTTCGACGCGATGGCCACCATCATCGGCGTCGGCACCGAGGCCCGGCTCACCGACGCCGCAGGCCGGATGCCGGGCCTGAGCAAGGCGCTCTTCATCGACGGCGCGGGCGGCGCGATCGGCGGTGTCGCGGGGGCCTCGGGCCAGACCGTCTTCATCGAGTCGGCGACCGGGGTGGGCGAGGGCGCCCGCACGGGCCTGTCCTCGGTGGTCACCGGAGTCTTCTTCGCCGCCTGCCTGTTCTTCACCCCGCTCACCCGGATCGTGCCCGGCGAGGTGGCCGCCGCGGCGCTCGTGGTGATCGGCGCGATGATGATGAGCAACGCCCGGCACATCGACTGGAACGACCGGGCGGTGTCCGTCCCGGCCTTCCTGACCGTGGTGCTGATGCCCTTCACCTACTCCATCACCGCGGGCGTGGGCGCGGGGGTCATCGCCTGCACGGCCATCAGGACGGCCCAGGGAAAGTGGCGCGAACCGGGCCTGTTCATGTGGCTGCTGACGGCGGTCTTCGCCGTGTACTTCGCGCTGCACCCGATCGAGCGGTGGCTGGGCGCGGCGTAGGAGGAAGCCGCGCGGCCGCCACCGCACCCACGGATCACCCGAGGAGAGAGACATGCTGGACCTCGCAGAGGAGCTGCACCGCTGGTGCGAGCAGGGCCGGGACTTCGCCGTCGCCACCGTTGTGTCCGTGCGCGGCAGCGCGCCGCGGCAGCCCGGCGCGGCCCTGGCCGTGGACGCGGACGGCGCCGTCGTCGGGTCCGTGTCCGGCGGGTGTGTGGAGGGCGCGGTCTACGACCTGTGCCTGGCGGCCCTCGCGGACGGTGGGAGCGTGCGCGAGAGCTTCGGCTATTCCGACGAGGACGCCTTCGCGGTCGGCCTGACCTGTGGCGGCGTGATCGACATCCTCGTCACCCCGGTCCGGGCCGGCGCCCCGGACCGCGGGGTGCACGCGGCCGCGCTGGCGGCCGCCGCGCGCGGTGAGACCGCGGCCCTCGCGCGCGTCGTGGACGGCCCGGCCGCGCTGCTGGGCCGCCCCCTGCTCGTACGGCCCGGCGGCACGCTCGCGGGCACGCTCGGCGGCCCCGCCGCGCTGGACCGCGCCGCGGGCCGGGAGGCGGCGGCCCTGCTGGACCTGGGGCGCACCGGGACGGTGGAGGCGGCGTACGGGGAGGAGCCGGCCCCGGACGGCGCGGGGACCGGCTCGCGCTGCGGTGAACAGGTCGTGCTGCTCGTCGAGTCCAGCCTCCCGCCGCCCCGGATGATCGTCTTCGGGGCGGTGGACTTCGCCGCGGCCCTCACCGGCGTCGGGAAGTTCCTCGGCTACCACGTCACCGTCTGCGACGCCCGCCCCGTCTTCGCCACCGCCGACCGCTTCCCCGCGGCGGACGAGGTCGTGGTGGACTGGCCGCACCGCTATCTCGACGCGCAGGAGCTCGACCGCCGCACGGTGCTGTGCGTCCTCACCCACGACGCGAAGTTCGACATCCCGTTGCTGGAACGGGCGTTGCGGCTCCCGGTCGCCTACGTCGGCGCGATGGGCTCACGCCGCACGCACGAGGACCGCCTCGGGCGGCTGCGGGAGGCGGGGGTGGCCGAGCGCGAGCTGGACCGGCTGCGCTCGCCCATCGGCCTGGACCTCGGCGCCCGTACGCCGGAGGAGACCGCGCTGTCGATCGCCGCCGAGATCGTCGCCGCGCGGCGGGGCGGCACGGGGGTGCCGCTCACCGGCGCGCACACGCCCATCCACCGGGACGCGCGGGCGGCCTGACCGTACGGAGGGAGCCGTTCCGGGACGGGCTTCCGACATGTTCACGCCAGTGTGGCAGGATGCCTCGATTGCAGGTTCAACCACCTCAGAGAGTCACCTTGTCACCTTTCAGATGGTCCCGCGCCGCAGCCGTCGCCCTCTGCGTGGCCGCGTGCGGCACGACCGCCACCGCCGCCGTCGCTGCCACCCCGGGCACGGCCGACGGCCGGTCCGCGGAGAAATACTGGACGGCCGAGCGCATGGCCGCCGCCAGGCCCGCCGACACCGGCCGCGCCGTCGCGCCCGCCCCGGGCGCCGCCCGGAGCCGCTCGCTCGTCGGCGCCGCCCCCACCGGCACGCCGCAGGGCACGTACGGCGACGGCATACCCATGGTCGGCACGTTCTTCAGCAGCACCGGCACCGACGGACCCACCTACTGCACCGCGAGCGTGGTGCACAGCCCGGGCCGCAACCTCGTACTCACCGCCGGGCACTGCGCCAAGTCCCTCGCGGGCGGCGGCCAGCGGGTCTTCGTGCCGCAGTACCGCAAGGGCCTGGACGCGGCCCACCAGCCGTACGGCGTCTTCCCCGTCGACCGGGTCTTCACCGACCCGCGCTACACGAAGAACAGCAAGGGCCCCGACTCCGACCTGGACTTCGGCTTCGCCCGCCTCTCCCCGAACGCCCAGGGCGCCAATGCGGAGGACCGCACCGGTGCCCTCCGGCTGACCCCGACCCCGCGCTGGACCAGCACCGTCACGGTCGTCGGCTACCCCGGCTCGCACAACCCGGACCAGAAGGCCGTCAGCTGCACGGTGCCGACCTCGCGGCTCACCGGCTTCCATCAGCTCCGGATGACGTGCGGCGGCTTCTACGGCGGCACCTCCGGCAGCCCCTGGATCACCAACTACGACGCCAGGAACCGCACCGGAGACATCGTCGGCAGCCTCGGCGGCTGGAACGGCGGCGGCAACGCCACCGGCGACGACTGGATCAGCTACTCCCCGGTCCACGACCACGAGATCCAGGACCTCTACCAGGACGCGGTCGCCGGCCGTACGCCCGTCCGCGCCCCGTACCAGCCGCCCGCCGGCAGCGCCCGGCTGCCCGGCGCCGCGTCGACCTGGAGCCACGCGAGGTTCCTCACCTCCGGCGACTACACCGGCGACGGCCGCGACGACCTGATGACGGTCTGGAGCGACGGCGAGGTCACCCTCTACCCCGGCGACGGCAAGGGCGGCTTCGGCGCGGAGCAGCAGCTCGCGAAGCCGAAGAGCTACTGGCAGCGCGCCCAGGCCGTGACCGCCGGCGACTTCAGCGGCACCGGCCGTCCCGACGTCCTGGTCCGCTGGGACACCGGCAAGGTCAGCTATTTCCAGGACGTCGACGCGGCGGGCTTCGGGGCGAAGAAGGAGTTCACCCTCGCGGCCGCCGGTTCCGCGTGGAAGGACGCCGCGCAGATCACGGCCGGCCGCTTCAACTCCACCGGCAAAGCGGCCGACCTGATCGTCCGCTGGGCCGACGGCAAGCTCACGCTGCACAGCGGCGTGAACCCGTCCGGCACCGGCACCGAGCGCCGCCTCGCCGACTCCGGCTCCTTCTGGCGCAATTCCACGGCCCTCGCCGCCACCCTCCCCGCGGGCCGGGACCGCTCACAGGTCGTCGTGCGCTGGTCCGACGGCTCGCTGGGCAGCTTCGCCCTCTCCGGCGGCGGGCTCTCCGGCACCCGGCTCCAGGCGTCCAACCCGTCCTGGGCGGCGCCCGCGATGACCGCGGGCGACTTCGGCGGCTCGGGACGGGCCGACGGCCTGGTCGTCCGCTGGGCCGACGGCGAGACCGCGCTCTACGACCGCACCGCCGCGGACACCCTCGGCACCTGGAACCCGCTGGTCAACACCGGCTGAGCGACAGTTGGCTGACGCTCCGTCAGCCATGCAGGGCGGCATCGACCACCAGTGCCCGGTGGTCGGTGTCCGCCAGGTCCACAAAGCGCGCCGCGCGCGGCTCGACCGCGGCGCTGACCAGCACATGGTCGATCTGCGCGCCCAGCGGCGGCGCGGTGAGCGCGGGCCATGTCGGCGTCCGCGCCCGGCCCGCCAGGGCGGCGCTGTCCCGCACCCCGGTGTCCAGGACGGAGCGGAACGCCGCGTGGTCCTGTGTGGCGTTGAAGTCGCCCGCGATGACCGTGGGCACCGCGCCCCGCCCGGCGGCCACGGCCCGCAGCCGCCCCAGCTCCCGCTGCCACAGCGCCACCTGGCCGGGCTCCGGCGGCATCGGATGCGCCACCTGGAAGCGCAGCGCCATCCCCGCCACGCGCACCACCGCCCGCGGCATCGCCAGCGTGCCGCGCACCTCGCCGTCCGGCTCCAGCGGGAACCTGCTCAGGATCGCCGAGCCCTCCGCCCGGCCGTTCCCGGCGATCCGGCGGTACGGGTAGGCCGCGCGCACCTCCGGCCCGTCGAGGGCGACCGCGCAGTTCTCCGGCGCGCACTCCTGCACCGACACCAGGTCCGGCTTCTCCCGGCGCAGCGTCTCCAGCAGCCCCGGCGTCGCGCCGCCGAACTCCAGATTCGCGGTGAGGATGCGCAGCTGGGCCCGCACCGGGCCCGGTGCGGGCGGAGGCGCCGCGTCGTACGGGCGGAGGAAGAAGGCGACGGCCGCGGTGGCGAGCAGCCCCCAGGCGCAGCCGACAGCCCACCGCGCGCCCGCCGCCAGCAACAGCGCGACGGCGGCAGGCACCAGCAACCACGGCAGGAACGCGAGGAGTTGGGGCACCGGCGTGAAGGCGTCGGTCCCCAGCGCCCGGCACAGCGCCACCACGCTCACGGGAACCAGCAGCACCCCCGCGCACCAGCGCGCCCGGCGCCGCCGCCCGCCCGGCAGCCGCATTCCCTTCCCGAGGTCTTCGCGCATCGTCCGGCCTTCGTATTACCCGCCCGGGGCGGACCCAGTTGACTTCCTATGGCAAGCTAGAGGCTGAAGGTGCCGCTCCGGCCGCGTTGACGCGTATTTTTACGGCGCGGCGCCTGTGCTGTCCGTGACGAGCGAGGAGGTGATCGGGATGACCAGTCGGAGTCCCGAGGGAAGTCCTCGCTACAGCCGGTCGGCCACTCCTCGCCGAGCGTAGGCGCTCCGTTTCTTCCTTTCCGGGCGCACGCGTTCCGTTGATTCTCCACTGAGCTGACCTGCGGCATCGCCTTTTTCCGGCGTTCATTGCCGCGCCGTTGTCGCGAGCCCTTTCCCTTGTCGGTGTTTCCGGCCTTCCCGGCCGTCGCATTCCCTTTTCCGTGCCCCGGGGCGCCCTTCGCCGTCCCGTCGCGCGGCCACCCTTCACTTTTCCGTGCCCCGGCGCGGCCGCGCCATGCCGTCATGTCGCCGTGCCGTCGCGTCGCCGTGCTGTCGCGCCGTCGTGTGCCCGGAGAGAGGTTTTTCGCCATGACCCACACGACCCTCACCCCCCAGAAGCTCGCACCGCCGGGCCGCGGCCGCCGCGACCGCAAGGCCGCGGAGCTGGAGGCCCGCACCCGCGAGGCCGGTGACCGGCTCGCCCGCTACAGCTCCCTGCCCGGCAGCCAGGTCCTCCAGGACGTGCGCGCCACCGCGCAGGGGCTGCGGCACGACGAGGCCACCCACCGCCTGGAGCGGCACGGCGCCAACGTCGTCGCCCACGAGCGCGCGCCCCGCTGGTTCACCCAGCTCGCCAAGGCATTCGTCAACCCCTTCATCGCCGTGCTCGTCGCGCTCGACCTCGTCATGCTCTGGCAGTGGCTCCGGGCCGCCGACGACGAGCCCTTCGACCCGGGCATCGCCATCCTCGCCACGATGGTGCTGGTCAGCGGCGCCCTGCGGTTCTGGCAGGAATACCGCTCGGGACGTTCGGCCGCCGCCCTGCGCGCCTTGGTCACCACGACCACGGCCGTGCAGCGCCGGGCGGGGCGGGGCGAGCGGCCCACGACCGTCGAGATCCCCATGGACCAGGTCGTCCCCGGCGACATCGTGCGCTTGGCCGCCGGCGACCTCGTCCCGGCCGATCTGCGGCTGCTCACCGCCAAGGACCTCATGGTCGGCCAGGCCGCGCTGTCCGGCGAGTCCCTGCCGGTCGCCAAGGCCGACACCCGCACCCACGACTACGGGCAGAGCGTCACCACCGACCCCGTCGAGGCCGACAACCTCTGCCTCATGGGCACCACCGTCACCTCCGGCACGGCCACCGGCGTGGTCGTCGCCACCGGCTCCGACACCTACTTCGGCTCGATGGCCGGCTCCCTGGTCGGCGAACGCCCGCAGACCAGCTTCGACACCGGCGTCCGCAAGGTCAGCTTCCTGCTGATCCGCTTCATGCTGGTCATGGTCCCCGTCGTCTTCGCGATCAACGGCTTCACCAAGGGCGACTGGGACGAGGCGTTCATGTTCGCCCTCGCGGTCGCGGTCGGGCTGACCCCCGAGATGCTGCCGATGGTCGTCACCACCAACCTCGCGCGCGGCGCCGTCGCCATGTCCCGGCGCAAGGTCGTCGTCAAGCGCCTCAACGCCATCCAGAACCTCGGCGCCATGGACGTGCTCTGCACGGACAAGACCGGCACGCTCACCGAGGACCGCATCGTCCTCGACCGCTACCTCGACGTGCACGGCCAGGAGGACACCGAGGTCCTCGAACACGCCTACCTCAACGCCCACTTCCAGACCGGGCTGCGCAACCTCATGGACCAGGCGGTCATCGACCGGGTGCTCGAGGCCGAGGAGGTTGTCGTCGACGCCCGCTTCACGATGGTCGACGAGATCCCCTTCGACTTCGCCCGCCGCCGGATGTCGGTGGTCCTGAGCCGCAACAGCCTCGCGGCGGCCCCCGAGCCGGGCGAGCACATCCTGATCACGAAGGGCGCCGTCGAGGAAGTCCTCGCGCTCTGCACCCACATGACGGACCGCGGGCAGCGGGTGGAGCTCACCCCCGAGCTGCGCCGGAAGGTCACCCGTACGGCCGAGGACCACAACCGGCAGGGCCTGCGCGTCCTCGCCGTGGCCACCCGTACGCTCCCCGCGGCGCGCACGGCGTACACCGTCGCGGACGAGGCCGAGCTGACCCTCCTCGGCTTCCTCGCCTTCCTCGACCCGCCGAAGGCAGACGCGGCGCAGGCCCTCCAGGCGCTCGCCGACAAGGGCGTCACGGTCAAGGTCGTCACCGGTGACAACGAGCTGGTCGCCGCGCGTGTCTGCGCCGACGTCGGCATCGACGTGGGCGAGGTCGTCACCGGCGCCCGGATCGACGGCCTCGACGACGGCGAGCTGCGCGCCCTGGTGCGGACCACCACGCTCTTCGCCAAGACCAACCCCGTGCAGAAGGCCCGGATCGTGCGCGCGCTCCAGGCCGAGGGGCACACTGTCGGCTTCCTCGGCGACGGCATCAACGACGCTGCCGCGCTGCGGGACGCCGACGTCGGGATCTCCGTGGACACCGCCGTCGACATCGCCAAGGAGTCCGCCGACATCATCCTGCTGGAGAAGGACCTGATGGTCCTGGAGCAGGGCGTGGAGCAGGGCCGGACGACGTTCGGCAACACCATCAAGTACATCAAGATGACCGCCAGCTCGAACTTCGGCAACGTCTTCTCGGTGCTGGTGGCCAGCGCGTTCATCCCCTTCCAGCCGATGCTCGCGATCCACCTGCTGGTGCAGAACCTCGCGTACGACATCTCCCAGCTGGCCACCCCGTGGGACCGGATGGACCCCGAGTATCTGCGGCGGCCGCGCACCTGGGACGCCAAGGGCATCGCCCGGTTCATGCTCTGCGTCGGCCCGATCAGCTCCGTCTTCGACATCACCACCTTCCTGGTGATGTGGAATGTCTTCGGCGCGAACAGCGAGGCGCACCAGACGCTCTTCCAGTCCGGCTGGTTCGTCGAGGGGCTGCTCTCCCAGACCCTCGTCGTCCACATGATCCGCACCCGCAAAATCCCGTTCATCCAGTCCCGCGCCTCGGCGCCGGTGCTGGTCATGACCGGGCTGGTGATGGCGCTCGGCATCGTCCTGCCGTTCTCGCCGCTGGCGTCGGCGCTGTCGATGGAGCCGCTGCCGATGGCCTACTTCCCGTGGCTGACCGGGATCCTGCTCACCTACTGCGCGCTCACCCAGGTGGTGAAGACCTGGTACATCCGGCGGTTCAGCACCTGGCTGTGACCGGCCGATAGGGATACGGACAAGAACGAGGAGGAACGTGCGGCATGGTCATCGTCAATGAGTGGCACATGGCGGCCAATATCGCGGCCGGTCTGGGCTTCGGTGCGATCATCGGGCTGGAGCGCCAGTGGCGGGCGCGCATGGCCGGACTGCGGACGAACGCGCTCGTCGCGGCGGGCTCCGCCCTCTTCGTCCTGCTGTCGCAGTACGGTTTCGCGTCGGCGACGAGCACCACGGGCTACGACGGCTCGCGGGTCGCCGCCCAGATCGTCTCCGGCATCGGCTTCCTGGGCGCCGGTGTCATCATGCGCGACGGGCTGAGCGTCCGCGGCCTCAACACCGCCGCCACGCTGTGGTGTTCGGCCGCGGTCGGCGCCCTGGCCGGGACCGGGCTGTACGTGGTCGCCATGCTCGGCACCGTCGGCGTGGTCGGCGCGAACACCCTGCTGCGGCCGCTGGCCCGGGGCCTGGACCGGGGCTCGCACGGCGTCGAGGTGGCCACCGACTACCACTTCGAGGTCGTCTGCACCGAACCCGAGGAGGCCCACATCCGCACCCTCGTCGTGCAGGCCGTCACCCGTCCCGGCTTCCGGCTGCGCTCGGTCCACAGCAGTGACGCGGAAACGGGCAAGGTGATGGTCGCCGCCGACCTCACCACCGAGCGCCGCGACGACAGCCTCCTCGAAGGGGCCGTCAGCAGGCTCTCGTTGGAGCCCGCTGTCTCGGCCGTGCGCTGGACGGTCCTGCGCGGGCCGGACGACACGGACGACGACTACCCGACGGAGACGCGCGGGCGGCGCCGGGTGCGGAACTTCTTCACGGGGCGGTGAGCGGGCGCGGGCGGCCCGCGCCGGCGCGCCTCAGAGGTCACGGAGTCCGTGGCGGGGAGGCGGCGGGACCGGGGTAGACGCGTTCGAGGGCGTGCCAGCCCGTGTCGTGCGCGCGCACGGCCTCCTCGGCGCGCCCGCCGCCGCGCAGGCCGAACAGCCGCTTGGCGAAGAGCAGATAGATCACGACCGCGAGGTTGATGATCAGGGTGAGGACCTTGGTCGCGCTGATGCGGCCGGTGAGTTCGTAGACCTCGGGCACGAGCAGCACCGTGGTCGCCACGAACGTGAGGTACTCCGCCCAGCGCCGGGCCCGCCACAGGCCGACCGCCTCGACGCCTTCGAGTACCGCGTACGCCGCGATCACCAGGCCGATGATCCACAGCGTGGAGGTGTGCGCGCGGAACGCCTTGTCGAGCTCGCCGAGCAGCCCGTGGCCGGACCGGCCGCTGGGGCCGCCCACGCCGTTCTGCAGGGCGTCCACGACGCGGTAGAACGGATCCCTCAGCCGGGCGCGCTCCCCGGCGAAGAGGAACACGGCGACCGCCAGCACGGCGAGCACCACGAAGTGCAGCATCCGGTCGACGGCGATCAGCCGCAGGACATACCGGTCACGCAACGGCCTGCCCCGCAGCGGAAGTTCGATCGCGCCCCGGTCCGGCGGCGTCTCACGGCCGGGCCGCTCCGGCGCCGGGTGCGGCAGCCAGGCATCACAGCGCAGGCACCGGTGCCAGCGCACCCCGCCCGCCCCTTCCTGCACGAACAGCGAGTCCTCGGGCCGCACCCGCGCCGCGTCGGTCCCCTCCAGCCGGTGCCCGTGCAGCCCGCACTCGATCAGCTCGTACCACAACTTCCGCTTCCGCGGCCGCACGCCGGGTGCGTGAACCGCCTCGGGCTCGTCCGCCACTGCTCCTCCTCGGTACCGGCTCACGAGCCCGGCGTCAGGGCCGGCCCCGCCACCACCCAGCGTAGAGGCGAAGAGGACCGCGGCCCAGGAGGAAGTCCTCCCGGAGGGGGCGTTCCCGCGGGGAAGTGCGCCGTGGGGCGATCGCGGTCTGCCGTTGGGGGCCCGGAAACCTCGTGGAGGCAGGTGAGCCGGGGGGCTGCCGATGCCGTCGGCGTGCCCCGGCAGGGCGGGGGGACAGCGGTCATGCCGGCCGCCCCGGATCGGTGGGGAGCAGGTAGTTGGGCCCGTCGGCGTAGTGCTTGTTGATGTCCGCGGCCCCCGAGCGGTCCTTGCTGAACAGCGTTCCGGCGGTGACCATCGCCTTGATCGGCAACCGGGGCGCCTCTAGCACCCGGGCGCGCAGCACCGCGGCCGGGCCCGGGGGAAGCCGGTCGACGGCTTCGGTGAGCCGGCCCCGGAGGAGGCCCAGCCAGGTGTCCAAGGGGTCCCCGCCGCGTTCGGCCAGTTCGAAGGCAAGGGCAGCCGCGCACAGGTGAACGGGCACGGTCGTGAACAGGTCGGCCAGCGGGCCGTCGTCGCTGACGAGAGCCCGGGGGTCGGTGAAGCCCAGCAGACCGGCGGCCGCGTCCCCGCCGATCCGTGCGGCAAGGCGCGCGGGGTGCACGCGTGGCCCGTCGTTGTCCTTGAGCAGCAGCCGCATCCGGGGGAGGCCGCCGTGGCCGTCGAGGACGATCGAGGTGTTCTGCTGGTGCGCCTCCAGCGCGATGCCATAGGAGAAGAGGGTGGTGTGCCAGTCCAGCAGCAGCCGGAGGTAGGCGTCGAACAGCGCGACCACCGAGCCCCCGTAATGGCATGCGGCGAGCACGTCGATGACGGGACGGCCGTCGGGGCAGGTGGCCAGCAGGGCGGCGACCGGCACCACATGGGCGTCGTCGAGGCCGGACGGGTAGCGGCGCACCAGCGCGGCCAGCAGTTCATGGCCCGCGCCGAGGTGGGTGCGTTCATCGGTGAGCAGTACGGTGCCGGCGAAGCGGGGCTCGCGAGCGGCGACCTCCGCCAGCAGTCGCTGCCCGCACTCGCCGTTGGGCAGGACGCCCGGTTTGATGGTGCGCCGGTTGAGCAGTCCCAAGGTGGACGTGGCCAGGGGGAGTTTGATGTGGACGCAGGGGTCCTCGACAACGGCGACGGTCCGCATGGACAGCGTGGGGACCACGGCCGGCCACGCCGTTTCGGCCAGTCGCGCGCTGCCGCCGAGGCCGGCGGCGGTGACGGCATCGGCGAGCGGGCCCTCGGCGGTGAGCGGGTGAACGGGCAGCGCCAGGTAACCGTCGCCGGACCGGGCCAGGCCGAGGGAGGCGGGGGCCGGCCACCAGCGCGGCAGCCGGGCCCGCCGTCCGAGAGTCAGCGCGTCACGCGGCAGAACGAGCCAGCGCAGGCCGAAGGCGGGCCGGAATTCCGGTGCGTACGCGAGGAGTTGGCGCTCGTCGAGGCCGTTGCGCACCCGGCCGGTGGGGTAGACGGGATGGTCCCGGAAGGCGGCCAGCGCCTCGAAGGCGAGGGAACCCCGCACCCCCGTCCACTCCGCCACGGGCCCGTGCTCCTCGGCCAGCCTCCCGGCCACGCGCGACCGCTCCCGCCCCTGCAACCGCACCATGGCCACAGCCTGGTCGCATTCGGCACGGAAGGCGTCGAAACCCGGCTGATCCCGCTCGGCCACGCCCTCGCGCAGCCGGTCCAGCACGGCACCGAGGCCGGGGACCGGGCGAACCCGGATCTCGCACTGGAAGCCGTCGGGGCGTACGGGAATGTCCACCCCGGGAAGGACGAGCCAGTCGCCGTCGGGCCGACGCTCGACGACCGCCCCGGGGCGCAGGCCGTACGGGTCCTCCCGCAGCAGGGCGCCGAGGGCCCGGGCGAGGACTCCGTCCTCCGCCGTCACGTGATCTCCCGGCGCCGTCACGCGATCTCCCAGCGATGGCCGGCGCGGAACGCCGCCACGACCCGTCCGATCCGGTCCTGGTCGGGTCCGATGGCCCGCATGACGCCGAGGTGGTCGCGGTCGGAGTGGTGAAGGGGGTGCTCCTCGCCGATCTCGCGCTGCGGCCGGTAGACCAGCCGCACCCCGTCCCGGTCCCACTCCGTGGGCCCCGGTGCGGACGTGAGGGCTCCGGCGCGCTCGGCATGCACGATCTCGATACGGAGCAGCCGTCCCGCTCTCCGTGCGCCGAGGTCGGCCGGGAGCGGGTGGCCGAGGTGGGTGCCGAGAATGTGCTCGAACAAGGGGATGCCGAGCACCTCGGCGAGACCGAGGTCGCCCTGGTCGCCGGAGGAGCGGTAGTTGACTTCGATCACGCGGACCCGCTCGCCCTGGACCACGAACTCGGTGTGGCAGGCGCCGAACCCGACACCGAGGGCCTTGAGCCGCGCGGTGACCTGCTCCACGTGCGCCCGGGGCGGCGCGGGCAGCAGATCGGCGCGCCGCAGGACGAAGTGCGGTGGCACGATGTCCACTTCATGGAAGGAACCGAGGACGTGCAGGGTGTGGCCGTCCCCCAGGGTCTCCAGGCTGCGCAACGGCCCCGCCAGGTAATCCTCGACGACCAAGGGCAGACCGGGCCGCCGGGACCACACGTCCCGGCAGTGGCGGAGCAGTTCCGCCCGGTTCTCGACCAGCTCGACGTCCTCACTGGCCACCCCTTCGCGGGGCTTGACCACGCAGGGGAAGGGCGGCCGGACCTCCTCCGCGTCCCCGGAACGGGTCAACTCCGCGCTCCAGACGGTCTCCAGCCCCGCCTCGGCGAGGGCCCGCCGCGTCTGCGCCTTGTTCTTGGTGAGCAGCGCGGCCCGCCAGCTCTTGCCCGGCAGGCCGAACCAGTCGGCAGTGAGCGCCGCTTGCACCTGGAGGTGATCACTGTTGGTGAACACGGCCTCCGGCCGGCGGTCGAGCGCCCCGATGCGGGCGATCACCTCGCGGAAGTCGCGTACCTCGCAGGGGACGATGTTGATCCGGGGCCACGCGTCCCCGGCGCGTCCCTCATAGGCCCGTCGGTGCGCTTCGGGTGCGTCGGTGAGCAGTGTGACGTCGAGCCCCAGCCGGGCGGCGGCCGGGAGGTAGCCCTCGGTGACGGAGTCGGTCGGGGGCAGCGCCAGCATATACAGCACTAGGGAACTGTAGAACCGGCATTGGTCATGTCAACCCCGCTGCGACGTAGCGCAGTTGGCCTGCCGCACGCCGCCCCGCCCGGTCCGCTCGCCCCGTAACCTCCGCCGCGTCCCACCGTTAGGCGGACGGTATGAGGAGCAGATCATTCAGCTCCGGAACCCGCGTTTCAAGGAGACCCCATGTCCGTACGGTCCTGGTTCGGCGCCGCGGTCCTCGCCGCCGCGACGGTCCTGTCCTGCACGCAAGCCGCCTCGGCCCACGGGGAGCACGGTTCCCACGAACCGCACGCGACGCGCCTCGTCGCCGAGAACGCGAACGCCAACCTCTTCCCGCCCTCCGTCGGCGTGAGGGCCTTCCTGAACGACGCCGAGACCGGCAGGCCGCTCAGGGGCAAGGGTGTGGAGTTCACGACCCCCGACGGCAGCGAGATCTGCCGCACCGTCACCGGTGGCGAGGGCGAAGCCGCGTGCGTCGGGCCCCTCCGCCTGGGTACGGCGAGCGCGGGCGCGCTGACCAACGGCTACGTCGCCACCTTCCGGGGCGACGAGCAGTACGGTGCGTCGCACGCGTTCGGCACCATGGGCCTGCTGGTCCGCCCCTGAGGCGCCTGCCTGACTTCCGGTCTTCCGGTCCTCCGGGAGGGAGGGCATCCTCTTCCGGCGAGGGGGCTACGACGCCCCCGGCATCCAGCTCGGGGAGATCACATGACCTCACCCCTGACGCATGTCCGGTCCGGTCTGCCCGGCGATGACAAGGGACCGAAAGACTGGAAGGAGCCCGCTGATGGACACACCGGTCGCGGCCGCGGGGCCCTCCGCGTGGCAGGGTGCGACGCTGGAAGAACAGGACTGGCTGGTCTCGTTGCAGCCTCCGCTGCCCGCCCCGGCACCCGGGCGAGCCACCGGCGACGCGTCCTGGGGCCCGGATGGTGCCGATGCCGTGGCCCGGGCCGCGCGGTGCCTGAGCCATGGCCCCGGGCTGGCCGTGGTGCGCGGCCTCGGCCTCGGCACGTCGACCGATGACGAGTGCGTCGAGGTGTGCCGGCGGTTCATGGCTCCGCTGGGCGACGTGCGCCCTGCGAACCCGGACCACCCGGGCGACAGCCTGGTGACGGCCGCGGCCCCTGCCCCCGCACTCCTGGCACGTCCGCACGGCCCCGACAGAGACCTCGCCCCGCACACCGACCGGGCGAGATTCCCCGGACCTCCGCGGCTGCTGGGCATGCTGTGCGTCCGCCCGGCGCGCCACGGCGGCGAATCGGTGCTGGTGAGCGGCCATGCCGTACACAACGCACTGCTCAGGTCCCGGCCGGATGCCCTGCCTCACCTCTACCAGGACTTCCACTTCGGCCGCGGGCCGGACTTCGAACACATCTACCCCGTCTTCCGGCGCGGCGCCGGCCGCCTGAGCGTGCAGTACAACCGCTACTGGATCACCCGCGGCCAGCCGGAGCACGGAATCCCCCTGTCCACCGCTCAGGTTGCCGCCCTGGACGCCTTCGACGAGGTCCTGGCGGACCCTCGCATGGCCCTGCGCGTGCGGCTCCGCCGCGGTGACCTGCTGCTGGTGGACAACATGACCATCCTGCACGGCAGGACTCCCTTCACCGACGCACCCCCACCGCACGCCGGCCGCTGCCTGGCGCGGGTGTGGGCCGACTGATCGTTCTCCAGCCTCCCGGCGTCGAAAGCGCCCTCGGCAGCCGTCCTCGATGTCATTCGCGTACGCGAAGTCGATCAAGGCGTCGCGCCCTCGCCGTCACAGTCCCCGTACCCCGCTGAGCGGTACAGGCCCCGCCCGGTACGGCAGCGGAGCCCTGATACGACGGCAGGGCCCGGAGCGTGCGTCGCGCTCCGGGCCCTGCCCATGCGGTGCCGCCCTGTGGCGGCGGTGCGTCGGCTCTGTGCGGTGGTGTTATTCGCCTGCCCCGGCGGCCTCGGCCGCGCGTGCCTTCTCGCGCATCTTGCGCACCAGCTCGGCCTTCTGGTCGGCGGCATTCCGGCGGTCGCGGTTGCGGTGCGGACCGTTGTTCTGCCGTTCGGCGCGGGACAGCTTCTTGCGCTGGCCGCCGCCCTGGCCCACGGGGTTGTTGATGTTCTTGCTGTCGGTCACGGGTTCTCCCGGTGATGCTGTGAAGTGATCTACGGATTCATCGGTGGGGGACGGGCGCGGCGACGTCGGAGCACGTCAGCGGGGGCCCGTCACGCTCTCACTCGTAAATCGGTGTCTGGAAGAACATGACGAAGACGTTACCTGGTCCCGCCGGCCCGCGCGCCAGGGTTTTCGCCGGGGCGGGCGCCTCCTCGGCACCCGCGGCCTGACCAACCGCGAACAGCGGCCCACGGACGCCGACGGGGCACGTTCGGGAGGAGGATAGCGACAGAAGAACGATTCAGGGGGCGAACGGCTCGATCTCTCCCGCGAAGACGATGATCTGGTCGATGAGGCTCCGTCGCAGATGGACGACATCCGTTCCCGCCAGGCGGGGGCCTCCCTCAGGCGTCGTGAAGACCCACTGGTAACGGGCCCATTCGTCAGGCATGTCCACCGCTGAGCAGCGCACCATCGTGCCGGTCCCCGCCGGGTGGCGCCGGATGTCCAGCACGAACCGCTCGACCGCCCCGATTCCTTCGCTGCGCCCCAACGGCCCCCAGAAGACCACGTCCGAGGTCAGGGCCTGCGAGAGCAGGGCAGTCACATAGCTGTCGTCCGAGGCGTTGAACGCGAAGATGAACGTGTCGATCGCGGAGCGTGCGGTCTCTTCCTGCATGCCCCAGTAATACCAGCCGTTTCGCGTGCGCTCGCCCCACGAGCCGTCTTCCGGTCACGGTGAACCACCCCGGTCACAGCACCGGGCAGCCTCCGAGGCACGATCCGTGATTCGCCGCTGTCAAGCGGATCAAGGGATCGCGCCTTCGCGGCTACAGCCAGTCCCGCCGCTTGAAGACGACATACAAGCTCACGCACACCACGGCCATCAGCAGGATCGCGAACGGATACCCGGCCGCCCAGTGCAGCTCCGGCATGCTGTCGAAGTTCATGCCGTAGATCGTCCCTACCAGCGTGGGAGCGAACAAAATCGCCGCCCACGACGAGATCTTCTTGATCTCCTCGTTCTGCTCGAACCCCGCCTCCGCCAGCGCTCGCATCTCCGCGTTCTGCTGTTGGGTGACGAGGGTGGCGTTGACGGCGAGGATGTCGGCGAGGGCGGAGCGGAAGCCGTCCACCCGCTCGCTGGTGTGGGTGACGTGGTCGGCGACGTCGCGGAGGTAGCGCTGGAGTTCGTCGTCGGTGCCGTATTTCGCGAAGCCCGCCATGAGGTTGTTGAGCATGCCCACCAGGGGACGGGTCGCGCGCTGGAACTCCACCATTTCCCGGGCGAGTTCGTAGATGCGGCGGGAGACCTCGGGGTCGCCGCTGAAGACCTCGGTCTCGATCTCGTCGATGTCGTTCTGCACGCCGGACACCACGGGGGCGTAGCCGTCGACGACCGCGTCGAGGATCGCGTAGAGGACGGCCTCCGGGCCCAGGGCCAGCAGCTCGGGGGTGGCCTCCATGCGGCGGCGGACCGCGGAGAGGTCGGGGGCCGCGCCGTGCCGGACGGTGATCACGAAGTCGGGGCCGACGAAGAGGTGGAGCTCGCCGAAGTCGACCTCCTCGGGGGCGTCCAGATAGCGGGCGGCCCGCAGCACCACGAAGAGGGTGTCGCCGTAGCGCTCCAGCTTGGGGCGCTGATGTGCCTCCAGCGCGTCCTCGACGGCCAGCTGATGGAGGTCGAACTCCTCGGCCAGCGAGAGGAGTTCGTCCTCCGAAGGCCGGTGCAGCCCGATCCAGGCCATCCCCTGCGGCTGCTCGCGCAGCTGCCGGTAGGTGTCGGCCAGCGAGGTGGGCGTGGCGGCGCGGTGGCCGTCGCGGTAGACCGCGGCGTGGACGACGCTCGAGGCGCCGCCGTCGGCGGAAGGGCCGGCGGCGGTCTCCGCCGGTGCCCGGCCGCCCGGCCCGTTGGCGCGGGTACCCGTGGGCCGCAGCCAGGAGTGCTTCTTCGGCAGGGACCGCTCGCGGCGCGGAGGGTTCTCGGGCATGGGACGCACTCCCTCTCGCTCGGCTTCGGACCGCGAACAGGATATACGGGCCAAAAGAAGCGTTCGGGGCAGGTGTGGCGGGTGAGGCCGATGTGAGCCGCGCCCAGCGCGCCCGGCCAGACGCTCACGGCCAGGCGCCCCGGCCCGGCGCCCCCAGCCGGGCACCCCCGCGCCCAGCGGCCAGGCCGCCCGGCGACCGTCAGTCCCCCACGTCGCGGCTGCGCAGATCCTCCAGCGTCTCCCGCCGTACGAGCAGCCGCGCGCGCCCCTCGGACACCGCCACGACCGGCGGCCTGCCCACCAGGTTGTACGCCGAGGCCATCGACACGTGGTACGCCCCGGCCGCCGGGACGGCCAGGATGTCGCCGGGCCGGATGTCGCCCGGCAGCTCCACGTCCTCCGCGAGGACGTCGCCCGCCTCGCAGTGCCGCCCCACCACGGTCGCGGTCCGCGCGGGCGCGCCCGAGGCCCGGCCCACCAGCCGGACGGTGTACCGCACGCCGTACAGCGCGGGCCGCGGGTTGTCGCTCATCCCGCCGTCCACGGCGACGAACGTGTGCCCACCGGTCGTCTTGACCGACAGGACGCGGTAGAGCGCCACGCCCGCCGGGCCCGCGATCCAGCGGCCCGGCTCCACCGTGAGCCGGGGCACCGGCAGGCCGAACCGGGCGCATTGCAGGGCGAGTTCACCGGTCACCCGCGCCGCGTACAGCTCCGGGTCGAGCACCGGGTCGCCGTCCCGGTAGGCGATGGCGAAGCCACCGCCGAGGTCCAGCTCGGGGAAGGTCACCCCGTGCCGGTCGCGGAGCAGGGCGAGCAGCGCGGTGAGCTTGCGGACGGCGGTGACGTACGGGCCGATGCCGGCGATCTGCGAACCGAGGTGGCAGTGCAGCCCGGCCAGTTCGAGCCGCGGCTGCGACAGGATCCGCGCCACCGCGTCCTCGGCCTCCCCGCCCGAGATGGGCAAGCCGAACTTCTGGCCCTCCACCCCGGTCCGCACGGCCGAGTGCGCGCCCGCCGCGACGCCGGGCACGACCCGCAGCAGCACCCGCTGGCGGGCGCCCGGCGGCAGCTGCGCGGCGAGCGAGGCGATCTCGCCGGTGCTGTCGATGACGATCCGGCCCACGCCCAGGCGCAGCGCGTCCCGCAGGTCGGCCGGGCTCTTGGCGTTGCCGTGCATGACGATCCGCTCGGCGGGGAAGCCGCTGAGCGCGGCGAGCTCCAGCTCGCCGGCCGAGCAGACGTCCAGGCTCAGCCCCTCCTCCTCGACCCAGCGGATCATCGCGCGGGAGAGGAACGCCTTGCCCGCGTACGCGACGTCCGCGTCCGGCAGCGCGGCCCGCCAGGCGCGGGCCCGGCCCCGCACCTCGGCCTCGTCGATGACGTACGACGGGGTGCCGAAGCGGTCGGCGACCTCCGCGAGGGAGACGCCGCCGACGGTCAGGCCGCCGGTCCGCAGCGGCTGGGTGGAGGCGGGCCACACGGGCATGCCCGAGGGGACTGTGCCGGGGCGCATGCGGTGAGGGGGAGGGACACGGGAGCCTTCTTCGTAGCGTGCGGTGCGGACGGGACGGCTTCAGTCTCCGGACGGGCCCGGACTCCCGTCCGGCAGCGTGAGCGGCCCCGTCGGGCGGGCCGGCGGGGCCGTGAGCTGCGGGTCCACGGACACGAGGTCCACCCCGAGCGGCGCCGCGAGGGCGCGCACGGCGGGCAGCGCCAGGCGGACGGAGACCTGATCGGTCCCCAGAACGTCCGAAAGCCGCCGCTCCGTGGTGAAAGCGACGGCGGTGCGAGCGCCCAGCGGCGATCGGAAGACCCGGAGGGAGAAGCCACTGGAGCAGCGCCGCACGGGTACGTAGAGCGGGAGTGCCCGGGCAGTGGCCGGGCCGGCCAAATGGTCGGGTTCCGATGGCTCTCCGTCGTCGCCCTGCGGGCTGTCGACCGCCGCGATCGCGGCTGCTTCGGAGGGGGTACGGCTCAAGTGCATGACGATCCTCGGAAGGGTGTCGGTACGGCGGGGTGGTGCCGCCGCTCGCACACGCTATGCCCGGGGGCCGGTCGCGGGAGCCGTTCATTGACAGCCTGTTGACCCCCCGTGCCGCTCCTTTGACGACCTGTTGACACGGCTGCGGCATGGGGTGTCATCGCCCACGGCCGAGGTCGCTGATGAGGGTGCGCTTTCGCCCGCCGCAGGCGCGTGACCTCCAAGCCCCCTGCACGCCCCTGCTTTACGGCAGCACTCCCGCCCGCCGGGCCGCCACCACCGCCTCCAGCCTCGTGTGCGCCCCCAGCTTCCGCATGCCCGAGCGCAGATAGCTCTTGACGGTCTCCGGCCGCAGGCCCAGCCGCTCCGCGGCCGCCGCGTTCGTCGCGCCGGAGGCCACGCACGCCAGCACGTCCACCTCGCGCGGGGACAGCTCCACGGCGGGCTCGGCGGCGCCGGGGGAGGCGGCCCGGGCCAGGCGGCCGCAGGCGGCCAGTAATTCCTGGCGCAGCCCGGGGTCCTGGACCCGCTGGGCCAGCGCGCGCAGCGACCCGTGGGCCTCGCGGACCTCCTCCCACATCGCCGGGTCCGCCGTGGTCGGCCGCTGTGCCACGGACAGCAGCTGATGGACCTCGTCCCGCACGGCGAGGGTCTGTTCGAGGTCCCGCGCCGCGTCCATCGCCGCGCTCAGCGAGCGGTCGCCGAGCGCGAGCGGCCGCCGGAGCGCGCCGTAGAGGACACCCCGCACCCGGCCCCGTACGACCACGGGCACGGCCATGACGGAACGCAGCCCCTCCGCGGCCACCGCCGCGTCGTACTCATGGCTGATGACGTGCGAGGAGTGATAGTCGGTGACGGACAGCGGCCGGCCCAGGGCGGCCGCCTTGCCGCCCAGTCCGCTGCCCGTGCGGATGGCCAGCCCGCGCAGCGCCGGTGTCGTCGTGCCGGTCATGTCCGATATCCGGAACTGCCGCGAGCTCGCCAGCAGTCCGCCGAAGGCGACCGAAAGCCCCGTGCTCCTGCGCATCCGCAGCAGAGCGGCCCGGACCTCGGCCGCCCCGTCAGGATCACCCATCACTGCCTCCCCATCCTGGATGCGAAGTCGGAATCTCCGTATCCCTGAAATGCGGCTACCCCCGTCCGGGGGTGGTGAGACTCAGATCACCGTCGCACGATGCTAACCAGCGGGCCGGTCACCCGGACCGCGAACTGGAGGACACATGACGCCCATGCAGCTGACGGACGCGGTGCGGGGCCCGGGCGGGCCCACGGCGGAGTTCCGCGCGGCGCGCGACTTCCTGCTCGCGCGGCGCACGGACTACGCGGCCGCGTACGAGGGGTTCGGCTGGCCGCGCCCGCGGGAGTTCAACTGGGCGCTGGACTGGTTCGATGTCATCGCCGAGGGCAACGACCGCACGGCGCTGTGGATCGTCGAGGAGGACGGCAGTGAGGCACGGCTGTCGTTCGACGCGCTGCGGCGCCGCTCCGACCAGGTCGCGAACTGGCTGCGCGGGCACGGTGTCCGGGCCGGCGACCGCGTCGTCGTCATGCTCGGCAACCAGACCGAGCTGTGGGAGACCGCGCTCGCCGCGATGAAGCTGCGGGCCGTCGTCATCCCCGCCACCCCGCTGCTGGGCCCGGCCGACCTCGCCGACCGGATCGAGCGCGGCCGGGCGGCGCACGTGCTCGTACGGGCAGAGGACACCGGCAAGTTCGACGGCGTGCCCGGCGACTACACCCGGATCGCCGTCGGCGGTACCACCGCCCCGGGCTGGCTCGCCTACGAGGACTCCGCGACCGCCGCCGGGACCTTCACCCCCGACGGGCCGACCCGCGCCGACGACACGCTGCTGCTCTATTTCACCTCGGGCACCACCGCCCGCCCCAAGCTGGTGGAGCACAGCCACATCTCGTACCCCATCGGCCACTTGTCGACCATGTACTGGATCGGGCTGCGCCCCGGCGATGTCCATCTCAACATCTCCTCGCCCGGCTGGGCCAAGCACGCGTGGTCCAACCTCTTCGCGCCGTGGAACGCCGAGGCCACCGTCTTCGTGCACAACTACACCCGCTTCGACGCGGCCCGGCTGATGGCGGAGATGGACCGCTGCGGGGTCACCAGCTTCTGCGCGCCGCCCACGGTCTGGCGCATGCTCATCCAGGCCGACCTGGGCGCCCTGCGCACCCCGCCGCGCGAGGTGGTCGCGGCGGGGGAGCCGCTCAACCCCGAGGTGATCGAGACCGTGCGGCGGACGTGGGGCGTCACGATCCGGGACGGCTTCGGGCAGACGGAGACCTCCGTCCAGGTCGCCAACCCGCCCGGCCAGCCGCTCAAGACCGGCTCCATGGGCCGCCCCAGCCCCGGCTTCACGGTCGTCCTCCTCGACCCCCTCACCGGCCTCCCGGCCGACGAGGGCGAGATCGCCCTCGACCTGCGCGAGCGGCCCGTCGGCCTGATGACCGGCTACGCGGGCGACCCGGAGCGCACGGCCGAGGTGATGGGGGGCGGCTACTACCGCACCGGGGACATCGGCTCGCGCGACGCCGATGGGTATATCACCTATGTGGGCCGCAGCGACGACGTGTTCAAGTCATCAAGATCAACGACAATACCTTTCCTAATGGAGATTGCCGCCTGACCTGCGCAAACGTGCATGCCATCCTTCGGCAGGGGGCATGCTCCAGGCCCCACCGCAAGGTAACGGGGCCTGGAGCACACCACATACAGGAGAGAACCGTGCGTACGCCCATGATGATCGCGGACTTCCTTGACCGTGCAGAGCTGGGGTTCCGCCACCACCCAGGGGTGATCGACGAGCCGCGCCAACCAGCCCCTCCCGTCTCCGATACGACGTACGGTCAGTTCGCGGACCGCGTGCGCGCCTGGCAGGCTGGACTGGATGCGCTTGGTGTGGGAGAGGGCGAGAGAGTCGCCGTCGTGAGCCACAACTCCTCACGCCTGCTGGAACTGCTATTCGCCGTGCCGATGAGCGGGCGTATTTGCGTGCCACTTAACTTCAGGCTCAAGCCCGAAGAGGTCGCCTACACCGTCAGGCAAAGTGGCGCCTCCATTCTACTCATCGACCCGGAGCTCGACAGCGCACTATCGAGTGTCACCGCGCGCCACCGGTTCGTCCTCGGCTCACAGACTGAAACCGAGCTCATGCGACCTGGAGTTGAGCCCAGAGCGTGGTCAAACCCTGACGAAGATGCCACGGCGACCATTAACTACACCTCAGGCACGACAGCCCGCCCAAAAGGAGTCCAGCTGACCCACCGAAACATCTGGGTCAACGGACTGACGTTCGGATTGCACACCCGTGCATGGGAGCAAGACGTCTACCTACACACCTTGCCTCTCTTCCACTGCAACGGCTGGGGAATGCCATACCTAATGGCGGGGCTCGGTGCCAAGCAGGTGATTCTGCGCAAGGTTGATGGAGCAGAGATTCTGCGCCGGGTTGAAGAGCACGGGGTCACCCTGATGTGCGGAGCGCCCGCAGTGTGGAAGGCCGTACTGGACGCAGCAGGAAGCTGGGTTGGGGAGATCCCTGGACGGGACCGTGTGAGGATCATCTGTGCCGGGGCACCGCCACCCAGCACTCTGATTCAGCGAGTAGGTGAAGAGCTTGGCTGGGAGTTCACGCAGATCTACGGCCTTACCGAGACTGCGCCCCTCCTCACCTTCAACCGTGCCCATTCTTCCGATGTGGAATTGCCAGGCCATCAAAAGGCCCAAAAGATGTCCAGGGCGGGTCTTCCAGCGCTGGGCGTGAAGGTTAAGATTTCTGACTCTGGCGAGGTGCTGGCTAAGTCGAACACCGTGCTCGATGGCTACTGGGAAAAACCTGAGGAGACATCAGTAGCCATGCAAGGGGGATGGTTCCATACCGGTGATGGTGGAGCGATCGACAAGGAAGACGGTCATCTGACGATTCTTGATCGTAAGAAGGATGTCATCATCACTGGCGGAGAGAATGTCTCGTCGATCGAAGTCGAAGATGTCATCTTCAGTCATCCAGCCGTCGCTGAGGTTGCCGTTATCGGTGTGCCTCACGAAAAATGGGGCGAAACGATTATGGCCCTCGTAGTGCTCGCGGAAGGGGCATCCGCGAGCGAGGGTGAGATTATCACTCACTGCAAGGAGCGGATCGCAGGTTATAAGGCTCCGACTACAGTAGAGTTCCGCGAATCGATCCCTCGAACGGCGACCGGTAAAATTCAAAAGTTCAAGCTTCGCGAGCCGTACTGGTCGGCCCTGGGAAGAGCGGTGAATTGATTAAGGTAGTAGCTCTCGCGGGCCATCGCGTACGAGACACGGGTGGCGACGCGCTTCAGCGAAGTGAACTTTAAGTTCACGATCGAGCTAGCCGTCTGACCTGCGGAAACGCGGAACAGGCGGCTGAGGCCCCCTCGGGCACCACCAGTGGTGGGCCATCGAAGGGGCCTCAGCTGTATCTAGAGCTGCTCAGTGAAGGAGCGAGGCGTCAGTCTCGTCGAGCGTCACCATGCCATCGAGCACGGCCCGGAGGACATCGGCCACAGGGCCGCCGTCGAGCTGCCTAACCGTGTCAGGGAGCTGTTCCAACAGGGCCATCGGCAGGTCCAATTCGACGCGCACCAAGCCGTGCTCGGCAAGCTCTGCGATCTCTGTGCGGGTTCGGGCCGCTTCCGTCTTGACCAGTTCACCCATCACTCTGAGCCTGTGCTGATTGTCCGCAGACGTAAGGTCAGTACCGCTGTTGGCCTCGTAAAGGTGTACCCCACGGTCTTCAGCGAACCATGCCAGCTGCAACAGCTGGCTTTCGCGACGCCCATACGTCTCCTCCTTGGCAGCTACCAAGAGGTCGTAGTTGCCCGATGCGATAGCCTCCATGAGGACTTCATCGGCAGGGCGTTCACTGTCGGTCAGCGTATCGACCACGAATGCGTTGTTAGCCTCAGCCCACTTCGTGCATCGGGCGACCTGGACGGCCATGCTCTTGTCTGCGCCCCATTCGCTGGCGTTTCTAACCTTGCAGTAGATCGCTGCGCGCTTCTTCTCGGTCATCTGGCCCCTCCTTGGGGTTTACCGGTCTAGGTAGGCGGCCAGGAGTAGTTCCGACTCCTGGGAGAGTGTGACGGCACGGAGCCAGTCGCCATCACGGTAGGTCAGGCTGCCGCGTACATCGTCGACGGCCGGGTGGTAGTCCCCACGGGAGATGCCGGAAAGGTTCTCAAGCCGCAGACTCTCGCGGGACATCAGTGAGAACATAAGGGGCGCGGCTAGGTTCACTGTTGGGTCCGCGAGCGCCGCGTTCACGAGGGCGCGAACCTCCTCCGCTGTCATCAGCCTCTGTCGCCTGGCCATGCGGTCCCCCTTCTCGTTCACTAGGCTTCCTCGATCATGGCTGTCTCAACGTCCTTAACGCGCAGTGCATTGACCTCCCGGATCCTCGCACGGGCATGGTCAAGTTGGGCCTGGAAGTGCTCGCGAATCTCCTGCTTCGCCCCCGTGAAGGTTTGGAGGCTTTCGTAGCTCCGAGCTTCATCCTTGTGCCGGACCTGAGGGAAGTGCGGATCTGACCAGTCCACCCAGTAGAGCTTGTGCTTGTCACTCATTCCCCTTTACCCCTCTCATGCGAAAGCCCCTCTCCGCCTGTGGAGAGGGGCCTCAGTCGTACCTAGGAGCTGATCAGTCGTCCTCGTCGTCCGCGAAGTACACGGGAACGTTCAGTCCGATCGCCAGCGGGAACTGCAACTCCTCCACGGTCAGGTACGCCACGTGGCCCCCGATTACCGCACGCGTGAAAGTCACGACGATGGAGCGCTCTCCCGTGGGATTTCCAGCTTCGTCCCCTCGTCCAACGTGTTCAAGTCCTCGCCCCGGACGAACTCAGGCGCCACGGAGTCCTCCCCGTAGTTGCCGGTGATGTACCTGTCCAGACCCTGCATCTCAGTTCCTTCCCTGTACTGTCCGGCTCGGGCGAGCAGAGACTTCACGACTTCGGCCAGCAGCCTTGGTGTAGATCGCTACACGTTTCTGCTCGGTCACTCCGCTTCCTCCCGCAGATGCTCTGGCAGTTCGAGGCTCCAGCCCTGGCCATCCGGATTCAGAATGTCGGCAGCCGCCGCGTACACCGCCCGGGAGGTCGTGCCGTCCTTCGGAGGAGTTGTCTTCGGGGCGCGGTCCGACATCTTCTGCATCAGCTCACTGTCCAGCCGTGCCTGCTCACGCCGCGTCTCCTGGACGACCTGTTCCAGCAGACCCAGCATGGTCTCGGCCGAGTCCTCCGGCACGGCCACGCGAATCCTCTGTTCCAACTGCGCCCGTGCGTCTGTCACCTGTGTTCTCCCCACGAATCCAGATTTGGTGTTGCTGTCCGGCACCAGTTCGTACACGAACTTCTCTCTATCGACAGGGGCCAGGTACCCGGCCTCTGCGAGAGTTGCAAGATCTTTGTTGAGGTCCGCTTGGTGATAACTCCCGTTATCGCCGTTCACAGTGGCGAGTGCTCCCCGTGCCCGTTTCCAATTCCATCTACCCCCGGATTCTCGGATGAGGGCGAGCAGCTGCGTTCGCCTGTGCGGGGGCTTTTGTGGAGGAGGCCCGGGTGATTCAACAAAGTCAGCGCCGGTACAGTCGATTCCGGCCAGCTTCTCCAGTCGGGCGACTCGCTCCTTCAGAGTCATCGCCGACTCCTTGACTGGCTCGCGCATCGCTGACGCGGTTCCCCATCCGTTGGCGCGGTCAACCCACTCCTGGCAGATGCCCTGGAGCCACTCTGGCGCCTCCTCGGTGGCTGCGAACAAGGTGGAGTACTCGCGGGTCGTAGTGACCTTCCCGTCCCTGACCTTGGGGCCCCAGACAGCGACGCTCGACACGCACCAGATCCGCGCCCGGTTGCGTATGAGGGTGATTGTCGCGGCCCTCGGCCGGACCATGTCGAACCCGGGCCCCCGGGTGTCCGGAGTGGGGTCGACCAGCTCGATGGGGATCACCCATCGTGCGTTGTCCGTGACGCGGTACTTGGTCCCGTTAGGCGATACGGGGTCTGGCAACGTACCCAGCTCCCAGCCCTTGTCCGTCAAGCTCTGCGCTCCCCCCTGCATGGCCTGGTGAGCGATGCCCATATCGACGAGCCGCGTGAGCACCGCCTCGGGGGAGCCGTAGAAGTAACCCGTGGCCGTGCGCACCGCGCGCTCGAATGCCTCGCGCATCTCCGCGTCCATACCGGTCATCGTCCGATCATCCGCCACCGTTGCAGGATCCTCTGCCTTCGGCATGTCCGCATCCCAGCCCTCGTCCGTCAGGTAGTACAGGCCATTTTGGCCCGAGGCTATCGATCGCTGGCCCGCGTAACGCTTGTCAACTCATGCCCGTACTTGGCCTCGAAGAGCAGGACGCCTGCTTCGGTAGCGACGTCGGTGACCTCGCGCTGCTGCTCGTCAGTTGCTCCGTAGATGTCGTTCTCAGCGGCGACCAGGGCGCGGTGCTTCTTGGAGCGGATCAGGTACAGGAGCCGTGTGTGGGCTTGCTCCTCCGGAAGCTCCGAATAGTCCTTCTCCACTACGTACCCATTACGCTCGGCCCAGTCGTGGCACGTTCTCTGCTGGGATATGAGGGATGTACCAACATCTTCGATGGTAAGCGCCTTCAGGTAGACTGCCACGGTTTTCTTCTCAGCCACTTGAGGGCTCCTAGTCCTGGATGATCTTTTCTTTGCGGATGCCGTTGCCGTCTGCATATAGGGTTCCGAGGTCGCCGAACCATGCGCTGGCGATGAAGTCGTCCGGACTCCAGGGGACAGGCGGGTCGGTGCGCTGCGAAAGTCCGGCAGTGAGCCACGCTCCCAGTCCTTTGAGCGCGATCTTCTCGGTAAGACCGTGCTCAGTCTTGATCGTCATGCGCCCGCCGCCCAGCTTTAGCCAGCCGGGGCCTTTCGGGTTGCGTACCCAGATTGAAACTAAAGTTTCCACTTGTTCTCCTCGGGCACTGGTCCTCCGGGCCGTCGTCGTAGACTTTTTACTTGTCACTCAGTCTCGGGCCCGATATTTGCCCCTATCCGCATCAGCCCTCCTGGCTGAGAGTATTCACGGGGTCCACGCCTCAGGGATATTGGTCAGCTTGATCTCGCCCAGGGTGAATTCATACCGCGCGTAGCTGGGGCGGGGGAAGTCGTCGATCTGCTCCTGGAACACCGTCCACGGCTTGCAGAACGAACAGAACGTCACCCGCATGTTCTTGCCGCCAGTGTCGTATCCCGACCGGGTCCACTCAACGGGAGACTTCAGCCGCTCCCAGGCTTCACCGGCCCGCAGCCCCTCGTCGTTGCCCATCTGGTTTGGGCGACGCTTGCAGGTCATCAGGTGCACCCGGGCGACGTGGTCGGCCTTGTTCCTGGTGTGCAGCTTCTTCGGCTTGTACAGGGCGATCACGCGCGGGCCGTGGATGGCGTCGAGTTGCTCTTGCTTCTCGGCCTCCTTCTTCGCCATGTATTCCTTGGCGGCGGTGCTGTGAGCGTGGAGTTTGGTAGCCAGCTCCGCCGTGCGGGCCTTGAGCGTGGCATCAACCGGAGCCCACGGCTTCATCGCCTCAGCGAGGTCTGCCAATGCCTCCCGTGCGGCGGCTTCGTACGTTGTCCGGGCCTCCTCCAGCCGGGCCCGGAAAGCTTGCTGCGCCTCTTCCATGCTGGCCCAGGCGGCGCGCCATTGGGCCATCTCCTGTGGCGTCGCCTCCACACACTCCCCGGACTTCACGAAGTGAGGCGGCTCGTTGCCAAAGGCATAGACGGTTAGCTCGTCCACGTCGTCTACGGTTTCGCCAGGCGGGTAGAAAGGGAGAAGTGTGTCAGGGATTTTGGGCGGCTCAGGGGCGAGGTTCTCCAAGTCGGCCCAATCGTAGTGATCGTTGGAGAGGCTGTATACGTATCTCTCATCCAGTTCGCTCTCGTTCACTGTTCCTCCTGGCTGTCGCGGTGCTGCTGGAGCATGTGCTCCTTTTCAGCTGTGAGCTTCTCCATGTCTATCCCGAAGTATTGGGCTAGGAGTTTGCTCACCGCAGAGTCCCCGGGTGGTACATAGACCGTTGGGTCATCCATGTCACGGTCGTCGAGCCGTACTTCTCGGCAGAGCCGGAAGTCGGTCCTGTCTTCCATCCAGGAGATGAACTCGTAGATTTCATGGGACAGTTCCTTGATTTGGTCGAGCTTGTCGTGCTCGGGATATCTGCTCACTGGTTCCTCGCAGACATTGCTGTGCCCTTTTTGGGGCACGTACCGTGATGACTTTCTCGCCATTGCTGAAGCTACTCGTCATCCATGTCCCATGCTGCATCCTCGTCATCGGACTCGAACGCGGCTCTGTCCGCCTCAGTGAGGTACTCCAGGTTGGCCTTCTCGATGTACCGGTTATCCCACACGTCACGCTTGACGATGTCTTCGGACCAGTTGCCGTGGAAGCCGCATCGCTCACCGTAGAAGTCGGTGAACAGCTTCATCTGGGGGAGGTTGACGGGGGTGATCTCCGGCCAGATGTCTGTCCAGCCCACGTCCCAGCGCGCGTCCGAACACCACTTCCTCATCTGCTCGACAGCGTCGCCGTGATGGATGTGAACGCGGGGATCATTCTGGTAGTGCGGACCAAGCAGCTCGATCACTCGGTCGTCGGCCTCCACCACGTCCACGTGCTTGACGTGGTCGTAGCTGAGCGCGGCGGCCAGCACCATGCCGATCCCAAGACCGTTGATGACCACGCGCTCAGCTTTGGTGTGTCCGATTACCATGACCGGCTCAGCGTGGTCCTGCCGTTCAGCTGTGGTGTCTGACATCCAGACCTGATCGCCCTCGCTCAGGCGCGTATACCAGCCAGGTTGGGGGGCGCGGTTGTCTCTCAGCATTCGGACGTATTCCAGGGGCGAGATGATGTCCTCGCGTCTCTCGTCCGCGTCAGTCCAGTCGTCGGGATCCTTGACCTCGAATTTCGTGATCTTCATCCCCCGGACCTCGCCCACTGGAATATCGACCTTCATGCGGTCGTAGATGTCCAACCAAGTCACTTTCTCCCTATCCTTCCATTTAGAGCCGAGCGGCTCCTCACCAATGTCGATGCCGCGACCGTCATTTAGGCGCGCCTTCTCCATGCGATCCCAGACGTTCTCCCGGTCGATCGGGCTCTCGTTGTACCAGCCTTCAACGACTCCCTGGCGATTTCCAGAACTTCTTCGGTAACGTCGTCAGCCGTGACGACCTTGCAGTCCTCAGGCCCGCTCACTGGCTCTCCATGTCGATCTTCTGCTGGATCCGACTGCGCAGGTTGGCGTAGATTTCGGGCTCTTCGGCGGCGTTCACTACTTTACTGGCGAGATAATCCGCTCGGGCGTGGCCGCTGGAGAGAAGTATTTCCAGCACCCATTCAGTCTCCAGAGGGGTGAAGAATGGCTGAGTGTCAGGGGTTACTGCTCGCTGCTCCACGATCCGCTGAGCTGGAAACAGGTCTCGCTTCTCTGCGGGAGCTGCTGGCTCGGGTGACGTTGAGATAGGGTGGCGCTTCTCGTCAAAGAGGAAGTCCTGTACCTCGGCACGACTTGACCCTTGCCCCATTGTTCCGTCGGGCTTGACCCACCAGAATTTTCGGGTGCCAGTAGTGAATGTAATTCCCTTAAAGGATTCACCGGAACCCGCTCTTTCGAAGCGGTATGCACGAGGGTGCAGCTGAGTGGCGAGCCTTTGCAGAGTTCCGGGAGGTAGAACTATCGGTTCACCAAGGTCGGCGAACTTGCGTTCCAGAGCCTCGATGATCTCCTGCTGGGCCTGGGCATCTCGAAGACTGGCTGTCTCCTGCTTAGCGTTGCGGGCGATGCCTTCAGGAGTAGTGCATCGGCGCCCGCGTTCTACGTAAACGCGCACCTCTCGGAGATCCTTCGCATATTGCACTCGGGCTCTAACTAAGCGGTTACGCAGTTCCGTCAGGTCGTCAGGGAGATCCTTCATGTAGGCCATGGTGTTTTCTTCGCTGCTTGCCACGCTATGTTGTTTCCTGCCCTAGCTTGTCGTAGTGCTCGGAGTACGTGAACTGGGATCCTACCGACGGCAGCCCGCCCCTTTCCCAGGAATCGGGAGACTGAAGGGGCAGACGGGGATATCCGGAGGTTCATCAGTGTCCTCCCAACTCCAGCGTCGGTACACGGCCACCGAGCGCCGTGAGGCCGCCGCCCGGGTGGTCCGTGAGCGCGGGCTGCTCGCCGACGTCTGAGCGAGGTACCAAAGTGATAGGCATGCTTTACGTACCCTCTCGCGCTCGTTCTGGAGTCCGCATGTCTCCTGTCATCTGCTTCAGCTGCATCAACATTTGTCTGAGCGCAGTGCTTCTTGCGTCCTTTTGCGGGCGCATTGCGCACGTTCGCTACTACGGCGCGATGGCCCTCCTCACGGGCCTCGCCACGGCTCTGGCCGTCTGGAGCCACTGGACAGCCGCAGCCGATATCCTCGCTGTCTCTACGGCGTGGGATGCGTGGAGATGGTGGACCAGCGGTGGCGGTGACGGTACCCGGCGGCGGCTGGAGTCCTGGGCGCGCCGCTTCCAGGGGACCCGCCGCACCGCCCCCTCCCACGCCTGACCTAACGCTTTGGCGATGATGGATTCGTAATGCCCGTCTTGCGATCTCGTCAAAGAGATGGTGACCGGATCGACTTGGTCTATCCGTTGTGGGTGGCGACTTCGTCCTCGTAACCGCCGAGGTGTCGGTACGTGGCACCGATCCCCGCCGTCTTGATCTTCCTCTTTGCCGCCTGCCATGCGGTCTCAGTCATCTTGTTCCTTCCGTTTCGGCAGGGTCGAATCCGGCTGCCGCATCGTATGGCCCATCGGGTGGCAGCCGGAGGCCCGTGCGCCTGCGGTGTCCTGCGGCTCCGGTACACCTTCTTGCGCCGCACCGAGGTCACTCATGATCCGCCCCCCTTCGGTCCGTACATCCGCGTCAGCGCCTGGGCTAGTCGCTGGTCCGCGTACGTGTCTTTCTGGCCTGCGCCGAGCACCAGGTAGGCGAGCAGCGACAGGTTGGCCGGGTTGCCCTTACCGGTCCGCTCGCCGAGGTAGCCTCCGTTGAGCAGAGACATGGTCATGGCGTGCTTGATCAGCCGCTCGCCGTCACGGAGCTGGATCACGTTGCTGCTGCCGTAGGCCCAGGTGATCGGGCCGTGGCTGGCGGCCAGGGCCAGTACCTCGCGCCGCTGCGCCCGAGTTGGGGTCGGAAGTTTCTCTGCCGGGGTAATCACGATGGTCCGGTCCGGGCCGACGAGGCTGATCTTGCCCGTGAGCGCGTCGGCGGTGAGGGTATACCCCCGTTGGAGGGCGAGGCGCAGAGTGTTGGTGACGGTCTTGTCGGGGTACTTCGTGTCGTTGTCGTCGACATGGCCACTGATGATGACGGTACTGGTGTATTCCATGGGACTCTCCTCAGCCGATCACGCTCTCGCGGGCATGGTCATTCTCCAGAAGTGCTGCGCGGTATGAGCGTTGCGGCTGTTTCAGCGATCAGGTGGGCTGCTGATTGGGGTCGGTCTGTTCGCGCATCAGATCCTTGTCGTCGAGCGCGACGATCAGGGTGCCCGTGCTGATGTCAGTGTGGCGCTTGCCGGGCTTGTTGCTCATGAGGGGCTGGGCGCGGCGGGGAGGGGCGGCCTGGTAGGCATCGACCGCGATGTGTACTTGCTGCTGGCCATCGACGTTCGGCTTGATGGCGGTGATCTGTCCGTGTCGCCAGAGGCCGGAGCGGTCACGATAGGTGACACGCATACCGACGGCGTAGGCGACACCGGAGCGACTGTAATGGCGCGGAGCGAGCTGAGGACGGGCAGGCGGCGCGACAGGCACCTCCGGGGCGCTCACTGGTTCTTGGGAAGCTGCGGCAGCAGGCTGCGGAGCTTCAGCAGCGGGCACAGGCTCTTCCGGGCCATCCTCATGGGCAGCCCGCTCAGCACGGGCTGCGCGTAGCTTGCGCACCCGTTCGCGGCGGTCGGGGGTGGCGCCGGTGATCTTGATTGCGAAGTGCTGGGAGGTCTCGGACTGCTCGAAGACCCACCCTTCGGAGGCGAGTGCTTCGACAGCGCGGTCCAGGACGTCCTCGTTGGCCACGGCGACGCGGACGTGGTCAGGCTGGTTGAGGACGGTGAACGGGGGGAGCGCGCCGGAGGGGGCGGTGATTCCGGCATCTGCCAGGGCGGTGCGAACCTGGGCTGCTGTGGGTACACCCTTGGGTCGTGCGGGCAGTTCGGAGCGGGCGCTGAGGTAGAGGGCGCCGCTCTCGACGTGCACGTCGTAGCGGGAGGCGAGGACGTCGGCGTACTCGCGGACGTGTACCAGTTTCATCGGGCTGTCCGGGACTTCGGTGACGTCGGTGTACCCACCCCGGTGCATGCGGTCGAAGAAGTCAGCGTCTCCCTCGCGGTGTACAACCGTCACGCCGGTGCGTCCGAATTTTCGGACGTAGAAGCCGCTGCGGGTCCGGGCCCTGTGGGTCTCGGTGTAGCGGGAGTGCTGGAACCCAGCGTCTTTGAGACACCTGATGACTGCGGTGATTGTGGGCTGACCGCCAGGGCGGGGCTGGATGCTGTTCATGGTGTCTCCCCGGATCTGGTGAAAGGTCACTGGCCGACGGTTCTCCATAGGATAAGAAAGGGGGGCCATCCCTGGTGTGGACGACCCCGGTACTTTCCTACGTGCTGAAGGCGGTCAGGCGTTGGCCTTTTCGTACGCCTCACGAATGTCGGCGGGCACACGGCCTCGGTCGTTGACGCTGAAGCCGTTCTTCTTCGCCCAGGCGCGGATCTCGGCCGTGTTCTGGCCATCCGCCGCACTGGCGGAGCGCGGCTTGCCCCGACCGAGCGAGGAACGTCCGCCGGTGCGGCGGCCTGCCTTCACGAACTCGGCGAGTGCCGAGCGCAGTTTGTCTGCGTTGTTGCTGTTGAGGTCGATTTCGTAGGTCTTGCCATCCAGACCGAACGTGACGGTCTCGTCGGCCTCGCCGCCCTTGAGGTCGTCGATGAGAAGGATCTGCACCTGCTGTGCCACTGAGCTGTCTCCTTGTGCTGGGGTCGCAGGGAGGCTAGCAGCCTCTGCGACCGTTCTTATTCGATTTCCTGAACTTATGGGAACATGCGGAATCGTAAGCTGGCGCCTACGGGTTCATGCGCGGCCTAGGCCCGGCTTCGGCCGGAGGGATCGTTGTGCCCGAGGTCATCCTGCGTCACGCGTAGACCGGCGACAGAGCCGCCACCCGGTGCGCAACTAAGAGGCGTCTGCGGGCTGTTCCAGTTCCTGCTCCATGACGACCCAGTCGCAGGCGGAGCTGGGGCAGTGCCACCCCTTGCCCGTAACGTCGTGGAACTCCACCATCTCGACGCCATCGTCTTCACACATCATTTTGGGTTGCTCGGTCATTAATCGTTCCCACTCGATTCCTTCTGGCGAAGCTTGACGTACTCGCGTCCGTAGCTGACACGAGGTCTGCTGTCTTGCCGTCTGAAGATCGCGCCGATGTCGTCCTCAATCGCCAGCTGTGCTTCCAGAGATACTCCGGCCGGACAGCTCGGCAAGTTGTCATCGGCGAGCGCGCCGCCGCTGGCGAGGTGCGCGACGAGGGCCTCGACGTACTGCGCATGGGGCGACTCATCGACAGATGCCTCGCGCACCTCCGACAGCATCCGCTCCCGCTGCTCATCGCTGTACTGGAAGGGCATGTGCCACGGCGGGGTGGCAATCAGTACGGCGTCGGCGTCCGTTCCCCTGACCTCGGTGCCCCAGCCAACAGCCGCCAGGGCCTTGGCATAGTCCTCAGGTCGGTGGAGAACGTCTGGGGCGCTCCAGCTCGTGCGGTAAGCGATCCTGACCGATGTGTCAGAGAACGCGCGCACCCTGAAACCCGCAACATCGTTCTCCCGGGGCGAGCGGACGTACTGGACATGCCCTTGCGAGGTAAGCCGCTCGACCACAGCATCGATCATCCTCTGACGTGCTGCGTCGCGCTTGTCCCGTTCGGCCTGCTCGGCTTCCCGCCGGGCCAGCAGCTCCTCCATCTCCTTCTTATGGGCTGCCAGTCGTGCCTGCTGCTCTGGTGCGTCGTCTCCGCTGTACGGACGGATGCGGCGGATGCCGTTCTTCGAGGGGTTGTAGGGGGTGATGCCCAGGGCCGCTAGCCGGTCCAGCACGGTCGACGCGGCGCGGGCCACAGCAGCATCAGCACCCTCAACGCCACCGCGAAGCGCATCCCCGCCGCCGCTTTCCGTCGAGTAGATATGGAGAGCCAGATCCGCGAAGTGACCAGCCAGCTCTCTGTTCAGGGACAGCAGGATGCGGTGCCCGAACCCGGCCTTGACCGTTTCGGCCTGTCGCCAGGCCCGGTAGAGGTCGCGCCTTGAGGCGTCCAGGCTGTGCGCGTCGTCTTCGGCGAGGGCCTCGTAGGCTCGCGCGAACACACCAGGAATCTGGATCGTGATCATCGCATCTCCGTCGGAGGCGGAACTTTCGGAGGCCATGTGTGTCAGTCCTGAGGATGTCGGATCTGCTGAATATGTTTTGCGAGGGAATTGTGGCAGGTGAGGCAGAGGAACATCACCCTCATGCGGAGCTGTCGTACACCGGAAGGATTGTTCCGTAGGTAGAAGGATTTCCTCCCCGCCCGTTACCTGCTGATGTTGTGATCGCGCTCGTACTTCTCCACAATCGGACGCAACTTGGTCACGACCTTATTCAGCTTAGCTTTCTCAGCGCGAATCTGCGCGAGCTGTTTCTCAACAAGCTCTTCCTGCTGCGTAAACCAGTCAATCCTGATCTGGCGTTCACGCTGATCCCGAAGGGCTGCTTCATACTGGGCGGCAGTGATCTCCGGGGCTTCCGAGAAGAGGCTTTCGAGCTCCGATTTCACGTAGTAGTACTGAGCGCCTATACCCTTCCCGGGGATTACCTTGCAAACCGGCTTCGGCTCTACAGCCTGTCGACGCCTCCACGCAGCGAATTTCTGACTGGTGAGACCCGTAAGGCTAAGGACCTCTTTGGACGAGATCAGCTCGTCCCACCGGTCTTTGAACTCTGGCCGGAGCCACTCCCCGCTCTTGGACATTAGGGACCTCTCTCGCATTTCAAGGCAGTTTTCTCCCCATATCCTAACGGCAGACGTCCAGCAGGCCAGGGCCTGTAAGTCCCTGACCAGGCACAACCGGCAGCTGCCCCGGCTAGTCCAACAGCCGGAGCGGCCACCAAAGGGTTGACAGGAACACCCACAGGCATCAACTACCGGTGCTGCGGGGCCGTTTGACGAGCGTACTCACGCGACGCAGACCAGACCAAAACGACAAGACCGCCGGTCCAGTCAGGGCCGTCGTACCTAGCGCATGGGCTCGTAGCCGGAGCCACGAAGATCCAGCTTGAGGAGCATGTCGGTGGCCTCGTCGATGGCCTCCAGCAGCGTGCGGCTGGCGTAGTCGCCGAGGAAGTTCCCCTCCGGGGCGCCTCTGCTGTACAGGTACCAGCCGGTGTCACCTTGCTCGGCCCTGGACCTCCGCCGCTTCTCCAGCTCGTACGTCACGCCGAACAGCTCGGCCTGGTACTTGCCGTTCTCCTGGCGTTCCCACCTGATGCCGTCGTCGCCTTCGATCAGCTTCTTGCCGCACCACTGGATGCGCTTACCCATGGGCTGTCCTGGAGGGAGGTAAGGGAGCGGAAACGTGCGCCGAAGGTGGCGGCGGCGGCCCCGATGTCGCTGTGGTTGGTGCCCAGGTCCCACTCCTGGGGAGTTCCCTCGGCCGAGATGGTGGCGACAACGAACTCGTTCTCGCTGCGCTGGGCGAGGATGAGGCGGCGACCGGCGACAGCCCCGATCAGCTTGACCTCCCAGCCTTCTGATCATCATCGGCACGGCCGGAGCCTGGGCGGGCGGAGCAGGCGGCACATAGATGGGCAGACCGTTGACACGCTTGTCAGAGAACGTGCCCCTGGCCTGCGGAGCGAGACCCTCGACGCCGGGCGGGTAATTCTCCTCCAGGGCTGCGTCGCTGGCTGCGGTGTAGGTGTCGAAGAGCACGCCGCCCGCCCGCATCACGCGCTGCTGATCGCTCTTCAAGGTGACGGCTGCCTCCTCGACGGCCCGCGCGAAGCCGTCGCCACCGTTGGAGTGCTGGACCAGGGTGTACTTCGTCGTCATTGTTTCTCCCAGAGTTTTCGGGCATGAAAGAGCCCGGCTGGGGATTCGAACCCCTACACCCCAGATTTCTCGGGCCGGGCAATGTCGTACCTAAGCGAGCGCTAGCCGGGCCTGACTTCCTGGCCGACGCCGTTGGCGTAAACCATGCCAAGGCCAGGAAATTCTGCGCCCGCTACCATGTCGACTCGGTCATAGTCCTGCCACTCGTATTGGTCGCGCACCTTCACGATGAAACGCCCGAGGAGTTCTACGGCATCCGATTTCTGAAGATCTTCGTTCAGATCGATCTCAAAAGCGCCCGTAGCTACGTGCGCAAACCCTGCACCCGAAAAATGCGGACCGTACAGGGTTACGTCGATGGTGTAGAGATCCGGTGTTGTGGTCATTTGCACTCCCGACACTAATCGATGCCCAGCAGCTTAGCGGCATACGCTGCTCCATGCCCCTTCGGGCCCTCGTACTTGTAGCCCAGGGTTCCCAGGATGGCGAGGTCCAAGTTCGGAGTCTTGAAGTCTGTGTCGCTGCGGTCCCAATTGAAGTCGCCGGTGGGCTCCACCTCAAAGACATGACCACCGGACTGCTGAGCGTAGGCAGCAGCCGTCTCCAGCTGGGTGGTGAAGTACACGTGCTGGGACTTGCCGACCTCGTCGCCCCAGGGGTTGACCTTGCGGCCGGGGTTGATCTGCTGGCCTTCACGCCAGTGGGCACCGCCGCCGTGGTAGAGCGGGCCTCGGACCTGATGTTCGCGGTCCTCGTAGCCGTTCTCTCCGAACACGGTCTGAAGCCAGCGGTAGGTCTTCGGTGTCCCGGCTGCCTGGACCGTTGCCGACTCGGTCACTGCATCCTCTCCTCTTAGGTTGCTGTGCTGGTGGTCAGCCTAGAGGTCTGGGCTGACAGTCGAGGCGCGTCGTACGTAGCGCCTGGTGCCCCAGGCCGGATTCGATCCGGCACCCTCGCGGCTGGACTGGGGCGGGAACGCCCTACTCTTCGGTGATCTCTACTCGGTGTGTACGAACTGCACCACTGGGATCAGTGCACTGGACCCTCAACCTCACGGGCTCATCCGAGACAGGAGACAGGGGCTCGACGGTGAGAATTTGTTGATACTGAGTTCCGTAGTGCTTACTCAATCCCTGATGAATGAGTGTCCGAAGTTCCAGGGGATTCATTGATCCTCGATTCCTGGTCTGGGGTGGGGGAGGCATTGGTGATGATCATGTTGCCTGGCTCAGTTCACACTCTTCGTACGTGCCTTCGGCTTCGGTCAACCAGAAGTGGATGGGCGCGCCTTCAGGAGGGACGAAGGTATCGCCGAAGTGCGAGTCTTCGTAGACCTCGGCGTTAATCTCCGTGTCGATCTTGTCGATGGTGGACTCGACCTCTTCGCAGAAACGGCACCAGTGACATGTGCATTCGCCCCACTCGGATGACCCGTAGGCGGGGCAATTGGTGTGCCAGTTGTCTCGCGACTCCTCAAGCTCATCCTTGAGGGAGGCTAAGGCGTCACCCAGACTGTCCACACAGTGCGGCTCGGACTCTGGCAGGTAGCCCGGGATATTCGTGCCAACGTGATAATGCATGTCACTCCTCAATCATGGCGTTAATAACGCTCGGGTTGCACTCCCGCTGGTCGAGCCCCTCGTTGTCGGCACACCGGCACCAGTAGTGCTCCTTGGTGTGGGTGCATGGCCGACCGATGATGATCTTCCCGCCGCTATTGCCTACGGGCAGTTTAGAGACGAAGAGGAAAACGGCCTTGTCCCCCCGGAAGTCGATAACCTCCTGGCCGGGCTGAATTATGCTGCCGGAATCCTTGTCGCGCAGGATGGCGTCGTCGTACTTAGGCATAGGGCAGAGTCCTTCCAGTGAGGCGCATTTCGCGCTCGTCGGTGTACATAAAGGCAAGCTCTTCGAGGGCGTAGCTGCTCACGTCGCTGCTGATCTTCTCGGGAGTGTGGCCGTAGTTCGCTGAGGCGTAACCTGCGTAGGCTTCAAAGTCCTTGGCAGATTGATGCTCTGCTTCCTCGACCCTCGAATCATCGACAGGCCGAGCAGAAAAGCTGAACACAGCGATGAGCGCGGCATGGCGGGCCAAGGCCATTGCAGCGCGCCGCAAGAGGCTATTCGGGCTGGGTTTGAGCATGGCAGAAGACATTGAGAACTCCAGGCATGCAGACACGAGAAAAGCGCGTCGTACCTAACGACGCGCTGTATATGCTGAGTGCCCCGGGCCGGAATCGAACCGGCCTGCAACCAACCCTCTATACAGGGCCGAGGCTATTGCGCTATTCGGCTAGCAGCTCGCTACGGATGTAGGTCCAATTTACGATTTTGAAACCGTCCGTGGGAGAGCCTGAATCTGCTGCTTCGCCCAAGAGATCCAGAACAATTCGCAGGTTGTGCTTGTCGTCCCTGGTCTTGGGAAATCCCTTACCCTCAAAGAGAAGGCCCTTCACGTAGTCGCGCAGCGTGTCTTCGTCAGCTCGCGCAGAGTTCCGGGCATCATCAATGAGCTTGCCCTCGTTGATGATCCATTCCGTAAGGCTGTGGGTAGCTAGATTCTGCCCGTCGTAGGGCCCTGAAATCTCGTTGTCACTCATTCTCGTTCCCTCCTGCTGTGCTTCGTCATCTTCATCGACGCCGAGACTTTCGTGAACCTCATCCCAGTCCACGGCCTGGAATTCATCCCGGGTAGGAGGCGTGCCATTCACGGTTACCGTCCCAGCCCTCACTCGTCGACAGGTCCTGCTCTACCCACTCAGTGACGGTTGTCCCGGTTCTGCCAGAACGCCTCGCTCGTGTACGCCTTACGGTCGTGGTCGTCGAGGCCGTCCACCCACTCGTCGCACGTTCGCTTCAGCTCTTCGTACGTGGAGATCGTGGGCTCACCCTTGGCGTAGTCGTAGACCCCGATAGCCTCGAACGGAGTGCTGTCGCCGGGCTCCATGAAGATGTCGATGTGAGAGCCGTGGTGCCACACGAACCGCATCCCCGAGGGATGGACGTACTCCATCTCCCGGTCCCACTGCCCGCTCGCGACAGCCTCCAGGGCCTCCTCGTACTCCTCCAGGATCTCGAAGGCCGGGTCCACCGGACCGCCCTCGGAGCCGTTGGTGAACTCCTCCCGCTTACTGCGCATGTGCGGGGCACACAGGGTCCGCTCCACCTCCCGGCGTTCCCCGTCGGAGAGGGTCCAGGCGAAGAAGACGCGGGCCACGGCCGGAGTCTCGTCATCGCAGAACTGGCAGAGCTTTACGGTCATGATTCAGACCTCTTCAATTACGTAGTCAATGGTGGCGATGCGAACGTGGTCCGGGGCGGCGCCCTTCTGGATCAGGCGTCGGGCGTGCTCCCGCACTGCGTCTTGATCCGTAGATGCGAGGTCCTCATACCAACTGCCATAAATCGCGCCCCAGATGAGCACCTGGTAATAGTGTCCGGAATCATCGTTCTGATCCGGCCGGTTCTCAAGTCCAAAGTGCATGTCTCTCCTCGCTTGGGACTACCTAACTAATGATCCCAGCCAGTGACGATCAGACGGAGAGTGAATTGCATAGTGCTGCTCCCGTCCTCTTTCCATGTGATGCCGTAAATCACCCTGTCTCCGCCCTCAGTCTCACGTGCCCAGTCACCTGCCGCCTGAAGAACGTCGGCAGGTGTGTGACCGGGGAAGCTGACAACGATCTCGTCGGAATGCACCCACCGGCTTGTGAAAGCCCATGCTCTATCTCTCCGTCCTACCTGTAAGTGCCCCTGACCACGGGGCGCCGTCGACGCTGCCGTGCATGCGAACAGACGTCGTACCTACGAGTGCCCCGCGCCGGATTCGAACCGGTCACCATCTCCTCACGGGGCGCCTGCTCACCCTCGACCTTGGGCCGCGTAGCAGTGTGTGCAGAAAGTCTTCGTGGCGGCGGGAACCCAGTCTCCACCATGCCTGACACGGTGGGCGCCGCAGTGCCACTTCGCGTTCTTGTCAGTAACGAACGTGATCACGTTCGCTGTGATCCCGCAGCCTTCGTTCTCACACACGCCCATCTCGCGAGAGGAGCCATCAGCTGCGTCGGGGGATACCGGGATGGCGCGCATCTCGACCGGGTAGTCAGTTGCCCGCTCGACCTCCTCCACCGTGACAAGTCGCGTGGTGCCGTCGGCCAGGCCGACCTCGATCTTGCCCGCGTCCGGGCTCGGGGCGTGGAAGACGAGGCGACCTCGGGCGTGCTCGCCTGTCGCCTTCACAGTCAGGTTGCGGCCGAGGTACTCGCGGCCGACGGTGCTAGCGGTGCCCAGCATGGTGTGCGTCCTCCTGGATGTCCGGTACACCGAAAGTATGGGCCGGTGCGTACCCAGTGCCACCCGCTCTCCCATGACGGAGATGCCGGACTGCTCCGGAGCGGGGGCCGGTGCCTTGCCTGAGACTCACGCGCAGTACAGGCAGTTGCATTCGTGCGTCTCATGGGAGCAGGGCTCACCCTCGCCCTGGTCCGACGATAGTCGGCCTGACAGGGCGCCTCACCATGGCAGACGGAATCTCCGGGGCACTCGGCTGGTCCCTTCCTCCCTGGCCTGCACCCGGCACGGGAATCGAACCCGCGCCCGCACCATGCCGGGCTAATCAGGCATCGTCAGATCTCCAGTCCGTTACTCAGGCGGCATCCGGGGCACGTGATCCGGTCCTCGTGATGGCCATACATCGGGTAGGACAGGTGGCCTTGGCCCCACCTCCGGCCGCCTGTGGTCTCCAGCAGCACTCCGCACTGTGTGGACTGCCAGGTCTGGTTCGTGGCCCGGTCCTTGAAACCCGTTGCCGACACGATGTGCTTGGCGTCCTCGGGCATGACCCAGGTCTTGAGCTGCTTCCGACCCGCAGCCAGCTCGCAGGCGCACAAGTTCGCGATGAACCCGATGTGCTCCCACACCCGCATGTAGATCCGCGTGTGCTGGCGATTCCGGCACACCGGCACGTATGGCAGCGTGGCCTGCTCACCGTCCAGAACGAAGTACGGGTTCCACCGGCCCGGATAGTTGACCGCTCCCGGGTCGAGCAGTGATATCCGGTCGCCAGCCTTGAGCGAGGCCAAAAGCCCGGTCGCTTCATCGAACGTCATAGTCACTTCTCCTCCTGAGCTTCCTCGAACTCCGTATGCGTCCAGACCCTGACCAGGAGCGCATCTCTCTTCGACAGCCACACAATCGGGCGCGGATGCCTCTTCGTGAGCTGCGGACGTAACTCAATGGCCAACACTTGCCATTCCGGGAAACTTTTACGAATCAGGTGGTAGTCACCCCATGGCCCGTTCGACGTCGGCCAATAGCGCACCAAGTCGCTCTCAGGTCCACGATGAGTCCTCGGGATTTTCTCAGATGCATCTTTCGGCGAAAACGCCTTGATGTAGTACTCGAACACCATCCCCTCGTACACCTCGCGCGAGTTATACGCACTCACAAGCGCCCGGTAAATCCGAACTCCTGAAGCCTGCTGCCGATGCTCAAACATTCATAACTCTCTGATCGTCTCGTCTACAGGTTGTTCCAGGCATCACGGACTGCCCGCCGTGCGGCATCCACTGCCTGACCATCGAAAAACTCACGACGTGCTAATCCGGCCGCATGGCCGTGACTGTTAGCCGTAAGCAGCAGCAGGGAAAGCGGGCTTTGATTGTCGCGAACCGCTTCGCACAGGTCCTCCCACTGCAAATCGCTTTCTTCATCGTCGTCAGAAGCGCGAACTATCTCAAGAACTTCGCGGTAGGGCAAAGGGTCGTCGTCGCGCCGATAATTCTCGTCGTCCGATATCACATAGAACGTGGCGGGGAACTTCACCAAGTTCGGACGGTACTCGCTCATCTGGATGTCTCCTGTGATGTGGCGTGAGGCGTCGGCTCGCCGAGATGGGAGGCATGGCTCACGCATTGGGGCTTCCGCCGGGCTATGCATCTGAGCTCACTCGGACACTAGCCTTGGCTTTCGTCGAACGCACTAAGAGACCAACTAAGTCATGCCAGTTGGTATCCACTGCTCGAAACGGGCAGCAAAAGGCCCCCGACCCAGCACCGAAATCGGGGGCCAAACTGTCGTATCTAGCTTTCTTACCAGTCGCCGTCGAATACCTCGGGCCAGTCGTATGCCTCTGCTGCCGCCTGCGAATCGATCTTGGTCTGAATTCCGCACGGCTCTGGGGGCTCAGGACACTCACGCAGCCCGTCGTTACACACCCAGCACTGCGGCATCAGCTCTCCTCGACCGCAAGCTGAGTCACGCCATCTTGATAGACATCGACACGCTTTGACACGGTCTTGTACGTACGCCATATCTCAGCACCAATGCGCGGACCTGAAGTCCCACGGTCAAAGTCAGCAAAGAACAGCCGGTCACGCACCCCCTTCTTCGTGCCAAGCTGCTCAGTCACGGCGACCTCTCCAGTAGCCTTGTTCTGGACCCGCACCCAGTAGGCCGTCTGCTTCTTCGGAGCAGCCTTCAACTGGCCGTAATCGTCCACGACGATTCCGCCCGGCAGTGAAAAACCCATCGCTTTCCCCTTCTGCTCAGCAAAAAGGCGCGGACCTGATTGGCCCGCGCCGACTTCCGTACGGCTTGCTCAGTGCTTACGCCGCCTCAGCCTCAGCATGCTCAGGGAAACAGCGCAGTCCGGGGACTGGATCTTCCTTAGTCATTCTTATTCTCCTTGTCGTTCGAGCTGACTTTGATGGGGCGAAGCGTGACGCGCGCCCCGTTCTCCCTTGCGGCTGCACGAAGGCATGAAAAAGCCCCTGCTGCATGCAACAGGGGCAGTTGTACCTACACCAATGGAGCCATCAAGAATTAGAAACAGGCATCACCACTGGGATACTCCAGCGTCTTCCGGCGCCTGTTTCCATACTTGTCGACTTGCACCAACTCGACGCTGTTATCCATATAGGCGACCTTCTCCTCGTCCTGCCATTCAGGCTCGACCTCGGATACGTAGCGCCACAAAGAGCGCAACCGCTGCTGCGCGTCATGCATGGCCCGCCAGTGTGCACTTGTCCACTCGTATCGGCAGAACGAATTGAAGGTTCCACGCATCGAGTAAGCCGACACCTCCCCAGAGTCAGGCAGCTGACCGAGATACACATCCTTCGGATGCATCAACTCGCCTCCGGGCCCCCTACTCCTGTGCCGATCAATCTCGCCACTACGAATAGCCCACCGCAACATCTCCAGACCAGAGTGGAACTCCACCGCCGGGGGAGTATCGTCCCGCGTGGCATGCTCTCCCTTCTCGTTCGTGTACCCGACCGTCCGACTCTTTCCCTTTACCGCATATGTCATCTGATCCCTCCCCTCGGATATCGTATCTACAGAAGCGCCCCGCGCAGGACTCGAATCAGTCACCTTCTCCACTGCATCAGCATTCCCTTCCGGATCGTGTACCTCCAAGCCTCAGAGCCACCTGTGTTGATCAAGAACAGCACAGGCAGTTGCACTTGAACGTCTCATGGGAGCAGGGCTCACCCTCGCCCTGGTCCGACGATAGTCGGCCTGACAGGGCGCCTCACCATGGCAGACGGAATCTCCGGGGCACTCGGCTGGTCCCTTCCTCCCTGGCCTGCACCCGGCACGGGAATCGAACCCGCGCCCGCACCATGCCGGGCTAATCAGGCATCGTCAGGTATCTGGGGTTCCGCCGAGGTAACAGGCATGTGAGGCAGGTGCAATGTTCGGGGAACTACCTCACAGATATCTAAGGGGTCGTGAGACACGCTCGGGACGCGAAGACACTCGGGCTTTACGCCAGTACCCGGTCGATGGTGGCGCGGCTGAGTCCCGTCAGCTCGTGCGCGCGGGCCTTGCTGACCTTGGCGGACTGGACGGACCACGTGAGGAGCGGGTTTCGCAGGGAGTTGACTGCTGCCCATCCGGCCAGCAGCTCCTGCGCGACGACGGTCGCGAGGCTCGTACCGTCCCCGTGCCAACCGTAGGTCTGGCGCGGGCACCCCCATCCGCTCAGGTCGGCGCCGTGTGCCTCGATGTCGGGAGCGAGGGTGAGCGCAACTCGCTGATAGTCGGCGACGGTCTGGGTGAGTCGGCTGATGATGCGACGGGCCAGGCCCGACCCGAAGGCGATGGGGTCCTGCGGTACCGGGGGCAGTCCGAGGACAGAGGGGCCGGTGGGCACCTCTGCCCTGGCAGCGTCGATTTCCTCGGGGAGCGCCGCAGCCTCGATCTCGTTGATCAGGTCTTCCCCGAGGGAGCTGAAGGCCCCCAGCTCCTGGAGGCTGTCCTTGGTGCGCTGCATGGCCTCGGCGGCCTGCCTGGGGTCTGTGAGCCGGGCGAGAGGGCGCAAGGTCCTGGCCCACGGGGTGATCTGGTCGCGCTTCTCCTCCCACCACGCCTTGGAGTCCATCCGGTTGGGACTCTCAATTTCGTGTGTGGCGAGCGGTCGACGGCCGTCCATGAGCCACACCGTGGCCCCGGTTGCCTGCCACGTCCCAGCGCCCTCCCGCCAGGTGATCCGGCCATGACGGGCGCTCAGGTAGAGGCCCTCGTCACGCTGGACCATGCCGTCCGCTTCCGTCATCTCAACGATTTCGATGGCGCTCATGGGTATTCCCCTTGGTCGTAGTCCCCCACAGCGGGGCTGACGTATCGAATGATACGCCAAGTGAGTATCGAACGATACGCCTAGGAGGGGCGCGTCGCAGCCCGCCAAGGGCTCCGTGTCGCCCTAAGTAGGCACAGGGAAGGGCCCCGCTAATCAGCAGGAGCCCAACCAAACACGATCAGCGCCTGACTTCACATGTCGTACCTAGCCCGGTGTCTCTTACTCGCTTACTCGGTGCAGTCAACGGCGCAAGGGTCGTTGGCGTGATTGGGACAGACGAAATCGCCAGTGGCGGGGTCGTAACCCTTCTCGCACCCCTCGCATACGAAGTAGCCGCACACAGGACACATCCCGGAGGCAATCTCTAGCTCTTCCAGATCTTCACAACAGACTGTGCAAATTCTAGGCGGATCAATAGGCTGTCGGTGTGCGGTTTTACCATCGAGGCACCGGACGAACATAAAACGACGGGTGGACTCAGGCATGGGTTAGCCTCTCTTAGCGAAGCGGCTGAGAAGGAGTGATGGGCACCAGAAAGTGGTCGCCTTCCTCATCTCGGAAGACGATGAACTCCCCGATAGGTTCCCGATACGTGCGAGCAATCTGAACATACGTAAACTTGGCGCTGCCCGCCAAGTAGATTCCGCCGGGCTGTATCAGCTCACCGGTTTCCTGATTTCGGATAGATTCTGAGTTTCGCATTGGTGCCATCCCCTCCCAAGGGGCGATGCCCGTCGTACCTACAAGTGCTCGGTTGCGGATTCGATGACGTACTCGTAGGAACCGAAGCGGTTACCGCCGCACGCAGACTGCGAACGCATACGATCCAGGCATTCGGTGCACAGTTCCACGTATTGCCTTAGTGCTCCAACGGACCGCATCTTGTACTCGACCAGAAGGACCGACCACATGATTCGGCACCACTTGCAAGGCTTGTTGATCCAGGCGTGCAAATTTCACCTCCCGCGTCCAGCCGACGGGCCATAATGCCCGTGCAGCCCGACTTGGGGGACGGACAACACGAGGGCCGCCCGTCCTGTTGTTATCAGTTGGTCGAATAACCGTTGAGCTCAGCTAGGACCATCAGGCACTCAGTGACCGATCCCAAGTTATTGAACTCTGTAACACACGAGCCGTCACAGATGACGACACCACCGATGGGACCGTCAACTGAAACGGCATCACGTCGCCATCCCGAGGTGAGATGCGAACTGCGCGAATAACGGGCCACCACTGAATGCGCTCCAGCGGATCAATCATGATTCCTCCTATGTCCTAAGTGATTCGACAGTGTGCTGATGCATCAGGCGACAGGTTCGCATTCAACTCTGTAGATCTCCACGATGATTTCAGAGTGTTCGTTTTGCACCTCGCGTTTCGCGGAGCGAGCCGCATCCAGGCTCAGTAAAGCATCGCCTGGCTGATGCCAGCAGTGCTCATACTGGTCGTACCAGCGCAGATAGAAAACTTCTTTGCGGGTAGTGGTTACATCGATCTCGATAGTCATTGACCCAATCCCGTGTCCAGTCAACGGACCTTGTGCCCGTGCGGCTCGATTTGAGGGACGGACGGCCCAAGCGACCGTCCGTCCAGAACCCATGAGTTAGTTCGCGGAACGCGGGTCATCCACGTAGTAGACGTAGACAACGCGACGGTCGAAACCCTCCCCGGCGTAAACCTCAAGAGAGCTGGACCGCTGAACATAGTAGAACGCAAGGCCGCTGAAGGCTTCTTCTACGTCCCCGAAGGAGATTTCGTTGCCCAGCTCTTGAATGATTCCCTTTGTCCCGGGTACGTAGACCTTGACGTACTTGAAACGCTGCTGGCTAAGAGCCATCGGAACCTCCGTTGAGCATTGTCTGGATAGGCGTGCGTGCCCGGCTGCGGATTGTGCACCGCTACACCCTGTAAATCTCGGGCCGGGCTGAAGTTTGATGAGCACCCGCACTCTCTGTTCTTATGGGAAGGGTCATCATGCGGGGATGCTCGGTAGTGCTGTGTCCGTGCGCGTACACCCAGACTTCGTATCGTGCAGGTTCCTTCACCGTCTCCGGATTGGGCCTGTCTTGACCGTTGGTCGAGCGTAAACACGGCGGTTTAAAGTCGCTGCTGTATCTCCGCGATCCGCACATGCAGAACTCCGGAACGTTTCCGCCGACTCTCAGTCACGGACATATGTCCGCGTCGCTCCGGGTGCCTCACGGCAAGCCATCGCGCATATGTATGGCTGTCTATTCGGCTGTCTGGGGTTGCCCTACACGGTCCCGTGCTGATCTCCCAATGCCATAAACCGGGGGTTCTTTGCAGAACCGTCGGTTTCCTGGGGAGGGCACTGTAACCGCTGCCGATATAGACGTCATGTCTTCTCAAGGAACGGAACTGCGCGCCATCTTTGCGGCCTCATGCCAACGTTCGCCTATCCAGAAGTGCGCCAAAGACGCCAACTGGGGACGGAAGTCTCTCCGCCAGCTGGTTCGGTCGAACATGCAAAGTCATGCTGGGCATTCCGGGGGCAGGTACGCAGTACCCGCAGCACTACTACAGGGCGACTTATGAATCCCTCTGCTACGGGCCATATCCCTCGGTACGCGCGCAGTTTTGAGTTATTCCGTGTCACGACTTCCTCATGCGCTCAAGGCGCAGAAGCCGCCTCCCGTTCCCGAGGGGAGCGCCGTTGTGGCCGTTCCCGCCGTTCCCGGTCGGTGTGGGTCTGACTCTAGACCTTGAGGAAGCTGTTAGCAACAGCTTCCTCAAGCTTCGAGTTTCCAGCCCTTCAACCCTTCGGGATGTCGCGCTCCTGGCTGCGTGGTGCCAGCATAGGGTGCTATATCCTGCGGGGTTGAGCCGACAGGCCGCCTGGGGGTTTCGCCCCCCGCCGCTTGCCGCGCCTTGACTCTAGGGGATGAGGAAGCCGTTGGCAACGGCTTCCATCGAAGTGTGCGTTGACCTGCCGATATGAGGGCTGGGGGAGTGGCGGGGGCAGGGGTGCGCGCGCCTTGCGGGCCCCGTGATGCCATCACGAGCCATCCCGTGATGTCCCGGGCGTCAGTTGCTCCCCAGCGTCACGACAGGGCAAAGCCTTACCGGCCACCTGGGTGCACGGGCGCCAATGGGGCCTGTCGCGCGGTGTCGCCGAGGGGGGTGGCTGCACACGCGCACGCCCGTAGGAGTGGCTGCGTGGCCCCTGGATGCCCCCGCGTCGCCCTCGTGTGCGTCAGCGCTACGGGCGCCCCTGTGGCCGCGCTACGGCCTGTCGTGGCAGGCCGTAGCGCGTCGCCGCCGCGCCGGTGGCTCGCCAGGGGTATGCGTGCCCGCACCGGCGGTACCCCGCCCCCTAGCAACTGACTCACCGTCAGTTCTTGCTGCCATCACGTCTCGTGACCCAGCGACTACAGCTTCCTGCCAGTGGTCTACCTTGGTACGCAGTTCAACGGTCGTCCCGACATGACTGCGGTGTGTACCCTCAGGGAATGTCGGGGGCGGCGCGGGAGTGCCAACACCCCTACTCCTATATAGGCGTAGAGAGACACTGAGGCTCTCTGGCGTCACGCGCGCTCATGCTCCCCATTGCCTACGCTGCGTGCGTATCAACTCTCCGTGATAGCTGATGGTTCGTTAGTCAGGGGTTGGCCCCACGGGGCGCCCTGAAACCTGACGCAGTATCAGATGCGGCAAGGTGACCTTTTGACCCTTTTGTGGCTCACCTTTCGTCGGCACTTTCCGTCACCATGGCCATGACGCTGTGCGTGTGTGTCATCGACGTTCGGTAAGCAACGAAAGGTGCGAGCCTTGACAACACCTTTCCGGCGCTACTCACTTGCTCGGAGTCTTTGACCAAACGCGTGTTTGGTATGGGTGATACCTGGCGCAAGCGGCATACGCGGACATTCTCCAGCGCGCGCAGATGAGGCTTTGACGTGTGATGCGCGCCACTCTTTCAGGGGTAGTCACTCAAAGTGACACCCCCCACCTTTAAACGTGCGCTTGTGAAAACCGCCCCCTGGTGGCACTCTCGGCGCGAGGTCTGGGCGGCGAGGCAGTATCAGCCGGAATGGGGCGGTATTGCTCAGCGTGACGTCCGCCGAGGGGCTAATTCGGTGCCGATGTCGCTCCGTGCGTACAACGGAGCGTCAAATGACGATCCATCAGTCTGATGGAGAGTCAGGTACGTGATTCGTGGGTGCGCGGTCGGGGTCGCGGCGATGAGGTGGCCAGCCCGGTCCGGCCAGGCCCCGGCGGCGATGATCGAGGATGCTCGGCGTGACTGAGCCACTCACCCTGTTGGGCCGCTTGGGAGACCTCGCTGTCGAGGGCGGCGTTCCGGACTGCTTGATGTGCCGGGCGGTGCGCGAGGGGAGCCTGCGCGGACGAGGCGGAGTGCAGGCTGGAGGCGGCACGGCGTGATGCTGGCGACGGCCCGGTGAAGGCTGCGGCGGTGTCCGCGTGCGAGAAAGAGGTGTTGGACTTGCACCGCCTCTTGGCCCTCGAAGAGCTGCGCCGCGCTGGCCGATAGGGCAAGTGGGGTGGATATGCGGAAGCCCCTGGACGTTCGGTATCCAGGGGCTTCAGTGCTGCGGTGCTGGTCCAGGACTTCCTCCAGGCCGTGGTGCTAGTGCTGCCACTGTCCTTGGATCGCGGCTGCGGTGAAACCTGGTCCGAAGGCGAGGAGAAGGGCGTCGCCCTCGCCGACAGGATCGTGGTGGGTGCGGGACATGATGTCCAGGATGGCTACGCCGCCCAGGTTCCCGCGTTCTGCGAGGCTTTCCCAGGAGTGCCTCATGCTCTTCTCCTCGATGCCGATTCCCTGGGCGACATCGGTGAGGATGCGTGGACTGCCGGGGTGCACGACGGGTACCTGGGGAACCCGGTCCTTGGTCCATGCCTTGATGTGGGGCATGACGTCCCGGGTGGCATGGAGGGCGGCCTTCGTGGAGTCGAAGTGGATGCCGGTGTGGTCGATGCGGCCGGAGTAGCGATCGACGCTGTGCGGGAGGACGAACTCCCATGTGTCGTCGATACGCAGGCCAGAGTTGAAGGGCGTGTCGGTGACGATGCAGGCGCCTGCTGAGTCACCGAAGAGGGCCTTCCAGATCATCGACTCCATGGACGTGTCTTCGTGGTGGTAGACGGAGCTCAGGGCTTCGGCGGCGACGACCAGGACACGGGATCCGGGCCGGGTTTGGACCAAGCCGTGGGCACGGGTGAGGGATTGGACGCCGCCCGCGCACGCCATGGTGGCCAAGGCCAGGCGGTGAATGTCCGGCCGCAGTCCGAGTGCGTTGATGAGCCGGATGTCCAAGTTGGGCACGGACCATGAGGTGGTGTGCGAAGTGACGATGGCATCGATGTCGTGAGGGGCGAGCCCGGCGTCGGCCATGGCCTGCTGGGCGGCTGTGGTCGCCAAGGCGAGGGCGTCGTCGAACGCCTCGGAGACGCGGTCCGCGACGCCGCCGGGAGCGGAGAAGTGCTTCAAAGGCCGCACGAACCGCCTGCGTTCGACGCCCGTGTTGCCCAGGACGCGCTCGATGATCCGCAACTTGGGGTGGTTCGGTTGCTGCTCTCGTATGTCTTCCCAGATTTCCTGCGTGGTGATCTCGTGGCCGGGGAGCGCGATGGCAGGGCACGTGACGTAGCTGGCAGGCAAGGGGAACCCCCGTGTCGTAGCTGGACTAAGCAGACGAAAGCACGCTATGCGTTATTGATCGTTCTATGTGAGTGAGCTGAGCGATGGTGCCCACAGGCTCGGGGGCGGACCCTCCTGCGTTTTGTGCACGAGGACGATGAGCCGGGACCGTGGAGAGGACAGTGGCTCGGAGGCGAGCACGGTGGTCCATCCGGGCCCGAGCGTGGCGTGGTGGAGCGGGCGCTGCGCGCCGTCGACGGCCGGAATGGTGTGGGGGGCCCTTCGGTAGACCGGCCCGACGATGGGGTGGTCCAGAGCCCTGCGTTCGATCTGGCGGAGAGTCGGGTCGTCGGGCAGGGCGGCGAGGGCGAGGCGGAACTGGCCGATGACGTGGGGAGCCCAATACTGCTCCCAGCCGATGAGGACGCGGGTACGTGCCTCTTCGTTGAGGAGCATCCACTCCATCACGTTGTGGGGGGTCTCGCCGCGCGGGAAGAGGTCCTTCCAGGCGGCGTTGGAGGTGACGACGTTCCAGCTGGGGTCGTTGACGTACGCCATGACGCCCATTTCCTGGATGGCGTCGGCCCAGGTGGCTGGTATCTCCATTCCGGAAGTGGGGTGGAGGGGGTAGGGGCGGTCGACGGCTTTCGCGTAGTGCCAGAGGACGAACCACTCATGTTCGTTGAGGCCAAGCAGCTTGGCGACAGAACAGAGGAGGTGTTCCGGCGGGTTGGGGTGCTTGCCGTTCTCTAGTCTCTGGTAGGTGCCCTGGCTCTGGAACAGCAGCTGGTCGACCTGGGTTTGAGTCAGCCCTCCTCCTCGGGCTCGCCGCAGGCCGAAGTCCTCGGGGTTGAGCTGGGCTCGTCGCGCGCGCAGCAGTTCCCCTAGTGCCTCTCGATTCAAGAGGATCTCCCATAACACTGGTACGTCGTCGTGTGAAGTGCTCAGACACGACAAAATTTGTAATGCGAGCAGCGGCGGGTCGTGATCACGGGTGGGTGGTCACCGTAGGTATCTGTCGACCCCTCTGATGAAGCGCCCTTGGGGTAAGCATCTGGGGTGCGAAAGGTGCATCAAGGTGCGTATCCCCCCTTGGGTAGCGCTGCTGGGATATACCAGTCGGTAATGAGTTGACCAAGAGGGTAACTCACCGTGAGCGGGGCGCTGCATGCCGTTCGCTTTAGGCTGCATCTGCACTGCTCGAACGATCAACCGGATTGCGTCGTCGCAGATAGCATCAAACAGGAGTTCGAAGTTGTCGAGGTGGCAGGGGAGCCGCCTCCGCTACTCAGTGAGGGGCCGTGATGGGGAGTCTGGCGAGCCGGGGCATGGGGGAGATGTCTGGTGAGGGCGCTTGGGGGAGCGTTTCTGAACTGCACATCGCTCAGCCGGACAGGCGGTGGGTGGAGCTGAGCGCCGACTCGGTCGAGGCTCAGATGCTGGATATGCTCGGCCTGCTCTCCGAGCTGAGCTGGAAGGTGAATCGGTTCACTGGTGAGGTGCGCTACCTCGTGCCCGCCGACTGGGAGCAGCGTCTGGTGGGTGTGATGCTCGGTGAAGGGGGCGGTCCCTCGGGGTTCCGGGAGGCGGCGTAGTTGCAGGCCCCCAGTGCTGAGGTGGGCAGTCGTTCGGATCGTTGAACGACTGCTTATCAACTCAAGAGCAGCTGTTAAAGTCTCTTATGCGGGCCCGCGGGGTGGGTTACGGGCATGCCCGTGGCCAGCTGCGAGGTGTATCAGCGACTGCTAGGAGACCGGTGATGGCGAGGGCGCAGACCCGCATGTACGAGTTGCCTGATGGCAGGCAGACCTGCGTGTACGAGTTGCCTGACGGCAGGCTGTGCGGAGCGCTGGTCAAAGGTCGGCCGTTCCTCATGAGCCTCAATGGCGAGGACTACGCTCTGCCGCTGTGTGGTAAGGACGTGCTCGACTTCGAGAGCAAGCTGGAGGCGCTCCTGCGGTACTCGTATCGCCCCGAGAAGGTGACGAAGGGGCGTCTTTGGCGGGACGGTACAGGAGTGCTTGCCACCCGGGATGACATCGCTGAGTGGCTTACCAAGCTCTGGAAGAACAACCGTGATGCCTTTAATCCGGGTGAGCGTGCGGCTGTGCAGGCGCTGGTTGAGGCCAGGGGTGGTCCTGATCAGCCGATGTACCGCAAGGGGCGCATGTCGAACGACTGCATAGCTGCGTGGAGGCGTCTGCGTCCTTTGCTGGAGGACAGGGACGAGGCGTGGGATCCTCGCCAGCGCGGGGCGGGTGACCGGGCTGCGCTGGCCGAGCTGCGTGACGAACTGGAGAGCAACACGGAGCGGTTCACGGCAGGGGAGGCTATGTTGATCATGCGGCTGTCCGAGGATGAGCCTCTTCCGAGAGAGGCGGCGATCCTCTACGGCAAGGTGGTGGCCTGGCGTCAGATGGCGCAACAGGCCCACTGATGAAGCGATGTAAGGGGCCTGTCCTGCGGGATGGGCCCCTTTGCTGTGCCCGCAAACCCAAAGAAATACTGTTAATGACTGTTCTTTGATCTCTTGATGAACTGTTGCTATGGTGTTGCTACCCGGGGCGATGGCGTACCGCTCCGGATCTTCAGGGCGCGACGGTGGCGACACCCGTCGGCCCTGTTCAGGGAGGGGAGCATCATGACGGCAGTGACATACCCGGACGCGGTCAAGGCCAGGGATGAGTGGCTTGAGTCGTTCCAGGGGCGGACCAGGGAGGAGTACGGGCGGGACGTGCGCCGGTACTTCGAACACTGCGAGAGCCGTGGCACTAACCCGTTGGATGCCCGGCAGGCCGAGGTGGACTCCTTCCGGACCCTGCTTCGGGAGCGCGGGATCGGCGCCAGTGCCTGGAACCGCGCCCGAGCTGCGGTGAAGAGCTTCTACATCTACGTAGTCCGTGAAACCCGCTGCGAGCGCAACCCTGTTGAAGCCACCCGGCGCGCGAGGACTGCCAAGAGGAAGCAGCTCGGCTTCACCAAGGAAGAGGCTGAGCAACTGCTCGACGAGGCGTACCACTCGGGCAATGAGAAGCTCTACGTGCTCGTGCTCACGATCCTGGAGACCGGCCAGCGCATCAGCGAAATCGTCGGCGCGGACATCCGTGACCTCGACTACGAGCACGGGTACCCGGTGCTGCGCACGACGGTCAAGGGTGAGGAGACCCAGGAGATCACGCCGTTGAACGGCCGGGTCTTCATGGCCCTGCTGACCATGATTGGGGGCAGAACCTCCGGACCCCTGTTCACCACGCGCAGTGGGAAGAGGATGACCCGGCAGGGTGCCTACGACATGCTCGCGCGTCTGGCCCGGCGCGTCTTGCGATTCCGCGCGAACTTCCGTAAGGGCAGGCGCACGTTCATCACGCTCGCCCTCGATCTGGGTATCCCGCTGGACTATGTCCAGGAGGCGGTTCACCACGATGACCCCAGGACGACCAAGGGGTATGACGACGGCCGTCGGGCACTGGGCTCGTCACCGACCTACGCCTTGGAAAAGTACCTGGTGCACCCGGATGACCCTGCGGAAGAGTCCCTTCCTGCACGCCCTGCGCTCTCCGTCGTCCGTGACGCTGACGAGGTGATCACCCTCCGCAAGGCAGACCTGGTCAAGCTCATCACTGAAGAGGTCGTCCTCATGATGAGGAAGCAACCCGCAGTGTTCCCCGGGGAGTTGGTCGCCGCATGACCTACACGGACCAGGACGTCGAATACGTCGCCATGGCCATCGCCGAGGTTGACGGCGTGGGACAGCTGCTCGATCACGACTGCACCACGGGCTACGAGCTGAGGCTGGCCTACCAGCTCAAGGCGAAGCTCATCCTCGACGAGATCTACCCGAAGCTGCGAGGCAAGGAGAGCGCCACCCGCATGACGTACCACCCCATGGGCATGGTCGCCGAGTTCCACGACCGGTTCGATATCGAGCGGGAGAACAGCACCGACGACAAGGAGAACCTCGTCGCGCTGCGCCGTCGCCTGATCGAGGAGGAGTGCCAGGAAGCCGCCGTCGAGCTGACACGCTTGGGTCGCAGGCTGGAGCGCGGCCAGCATGCCCGGAGAGCGCGGGTGGCCCTGGCGAGGAAGCTGGTCGACATCTTGTACGTCACCTACGGCACTGCTGAGATCCTCGGTATCCCCCTGGAGGACGCCTTCGAGGAGGTGCACCGCAGCAACATGAGCAAGCTGGGGCTCGACGGGCGGCCGGTGCGACGGCACGACGGCACGATCATGACAGGTCCCAATTACAGGGAGGCGGACGTCGCAGGGGTCATGTCCGAGAAGACGGCCGCCTGAGGGGGCTCGCACAACTTGCTGGGCTCGGAAGAGCGAATGCTGAACACAATTGATGGTGGCAACGCGGGTGGACATAGAGATTCGGAAGACCGAGACACGGGGAACGTGGACTGTTGTGGTCGACGGCATGGAGGCTGGCACCGTTCAAATCAACGTCCCACTCGGTAAGTTCGAGGTCACCATAGACACGGCCTTGGGGTACGGGAAGGTCGCCCAGAAGGCGATTGACGAGGCCGAGCACTTGAGCACCATGGAAGAGATCCAGGCAGCCATCAGGCGTGGGTACACCGAGCACCTGAAGGTGCTGGAGCGGCTGAAGGTCGTCGACCGTGAGAGCCGACCGAAGTTCGTGAGCACTCCCATGGGCGGCCAGCCGAAGTAACCCTGGCGGACATGCCTAAGAAGCAGAAGACCCCGGTCCTTGGCGGAGGACGGGGGTCTTGCTCGTACCCCCTAACAATTGCTGGCTCCACTGGCAGACGATTGAATGAAGTCGACTAGCAGGAGCAGCTCTATGGCGAAGAAGTACCCCAAACCTCGCGAGATTCCGCAGCCTCAGCTCCAGTCCGGGAAATACTCGAAGCGGCAACTCGACCGTCTCCAGCACCAGGTGCGCAAGAACGCCAGCCCCAAGGCTCGGCAGCGCCTGGAAGCCTTCAACGGCGGTGACACCGATGCCCTCGTCCCCTTCGACACCTACCCCGATCACACCATCAGCAAGGACAAGGCCCGCCCGCGCACGGTGGCTGCTGGGTACGACTACAGCACACACACGCTGCGCATTATGTTCCGCAAGGGCGAGCACACTCGTGGTGATCGCGGCGGGGCTGTCTACGAATACTACCGAGTGCCAGTGAACGCCTGGCGGCACGTTCAGAAAGCATCCAGCGAAGGGCGTTACATCAAGTCAACCTTGAACAACTACCCGTACCGACGCATCGCCTAACAGGTTCCTCATGCCTCTGAATATGTTCACGGGCATGAGGAACTCTTTTATGCGCAGAATCAGCGTCAACCCGGGACAGCGGCTCGTCTACCGGACGTGGACGCAGGAGATGTCCGAGCCGTACCGGCGCTGTGAGAACACGGTTGTTGTACGGATAGGTGGCTTGCGGGCTCTCGCCTTCGGGAAATGGGGAGCCCCCCTGGCGGACGAGGACGCAGCGATGGCCACGGTCTTCCGCCTGGGACAGCTGGTGCTGGAGGGCGACGATGACTGACCGGGAGACGGTACGGGAGCTCGTCGGCCGCCAGGCCGCTGATGTTGATGAGGAGATGGAGTTGCTGGAGATGCTGGGGCTGATGCACGAATGCGAGTAGCGAAGAGGCTGGAGCGGCTCCTGGCAGGTCACGGTCATCGGGACAAGGCTCGCCGCTTTATGGAGAGGTCCGGCCGCGCACAGGTGCTGGACTGGGCAGACAACGAGGCCAGCAACCTCATTTCCGCACTTCGCGACCTGGAGATAGGCACGGCTCCGGAAGCCCTGGAGAAGGGCACAGAAGCGCTGGTTGTTCTCGTCGCCGCCTTCGAGACCCTAGCGCGCCGATCTTGAGCTAGCTGTGCCACCTCGTGAGGTTGGTGCCTTGGCACCGATTAACCGCTAACTAACGTCTCTATTTGAGGAGTTCATGGGGAATGAAGTCCCACCACGTGGTCATGTGGTCCGGCGGCATCACGAGCTGGGCCACCGCCCGCCACGTCATCCAGACCCACGGGGCGGCCAGCACGACATTGCTGTTCGCGGACACCAACGCCGAAGATCCCGACCTCCACCGGTTCAACCGTGAGGCCAGCGCCCAGCTCGGCCTTCCCATTACCCGCGTCACCGACCCCCGGGAACGCGATCCCTGGCAGGTCTTCCAGGACGCCAGCTGGCTGGGCAACACCCGTATCGCCCAGTGCTCCCACGCACTCAAGCAGGACCCCTGTCGCGCCTGGTTGACCGCCAACACCGACCCCACGGACACCATGCTCTACGTCGGCATTGACTGGACCGAGACCCACCGGATGCCCGCCATAGCCAAGGGCTGGGCCCCATGGACTGTCGAAGCACCGCTCACCCGAGCGCCCTACCTTGACAAGCGTGACCTCCTCGCCGAGCTGGAGACGCTCGGCATCCGTCGGCCCCGGCTCTACCGGCTCGGCTTCGAGCACAACAACTGCGGTGGCTCCTGCGTCAAGGGTGGTCAGGCTCAGTGGCTCCGCCTCCTGGAGGTTTTCCCCGACCGGTACGCCAAGGCCGAAGCCCACGAGGCGCGTATGCGTATCAAGCTCGGCGACGTGGCGATCTTGCGGGACCGGACCGGCGGCACCACCAAACCGCTCACCCTCGCCGAACTCCGCCGCCGCGCTGAGCAGCAGCACGCCGACCAGCCCAGCCTCCTGGACCACCTTGACTGGGGCGGCTGCGGCTGCTTCACCGAGGCCGACGCGGCGTAGAACCCGTCTACTGCCCACCGTCCGCCGCTGTCACGCCGTGGAACCAACGTGCAGTCAGCTGCTCCATGGAGTGCCGGGCAGGTCGGTGGTGTTGATTCCCCGGTACAGGCAGCGGTAGATCGCCTCTTGGTACAGCCGTGTGTGCCACCGGGGAAGCGGCAGAGCTGAGATGACGGCACGGCCCGTCGTGGTGAACATCCAGTAGACGGGCTGGGACAGGGTTCTGGCGGCGTACTCCAGGCCGGAGCGGGACTGCTCCATCTGGCTCTTCAGCTCGACCTTGTTCCAGGCCCGCATCAGCCTTGTGAAGGTGCGTATCGCCGCCCCAGCGTAGAGGGGAAGCGATACCAGCATGACGGTGTAGAAGATCGCGATGAGCGTGTGGTGCACGGTGAGGTCCGGCTCGACCCAGTTGTAGCGCTCGTCGTAGTCGCCGGAGGGTTTGGAGAGCATCGTGACGAAGAGGGCGATGAAACCGCCGACAAGCCCCAGCGCTGAGGCAACGGTGAGGGTGCGGTGGCTCCTTGAGTAGAGGCTGCACTGGGAGGCGTAGCCCCGGCATGCCGTCTTCTTCTGCGCTACCCAGGCGGCGCCGTGCTTGTCGCGGTCGTGCCACTCGTCAGCTAACTCAGCTCCCCACTGGACTCCGGCTGACCCCCACCCGGCTGCGCTGAAGACGTCCACGGCATCCTCCCCACCCTCGATGACTTGGCCGGGACAACCCTACTCGCCAGTGATCCTTTCACCCATACCTGGCGTGCTGGTGCGGGAATTGGTCGGTAACAGGTTATCCGGCCTGAATTTTAGCCTCGAACCATTCCAAGTGGTTCGAGGGGAAAGTCCATGCCTGAAGTCGTCGAGCAGCCAGTAGAAGAGGCAGCTGAAGATGTCGTCGCCCAGTACGTCCAGGAGGAGTTCAGTCAGGAGACCGTAGACCAGATCCTCGACAAGATGCTCTTGGTCGTCGACGAACTCTCAGGCCACCCGCTGCGCCCTTATCAGACACCGATGGCGCGACGTATCCTGGAGTCGCTCATCATCGGTGATGCCAAGACCATCACTGCATGCTGGGCACGCCAATCCGGGAAGACCGAGGTGCTGGTCAACACGATCAGTGCGGCCATGATTATGTTTCCCCGGCTTTCCCCGGTCTTCCCGAACCTCATGGGGAGGTTCAAAGAGGGTGTGTGGGTTGGGGCGTTCGCCCCTGTCGAGGACATGGCCTCGAATCTCTTTGGGCGTTTCGTGTCCCGGCTTACCTCGGAGCGGGCCCAGGAGCTGGTGAATGATCCGGAGATTGATGACAAGGTCGCGGCGCGGTCCCAGGAGCTGACTCTGACGAAGTCAGGGTCCCTGGTGCGTAAGCAGACCTGCCACCCCCGGGCCCAGATCGAGGGTCGTACCTATCACGTGGTCCTCGTTGATGAGGCTCAGGTTGCCGACGAGCGGGTGATCAACAAGTCGATCTCGCCTATGCTGGCGAGCACTCGGGGGACCATGATCCTCACGGGGACCCCGAATTACGTTCGCGGAGTGTTTTACAAGATCATTCAGCAGAATAAGCGGGAGCAGACCAAGAGGAACGCCCGGCAGAACCACTTCGAGGCCACGTGGAAGGACGTCGCCAAGGCGCATCCTGACTACGGAATCTATGTTCAGGCTGAAAAGCTCAAGATGGGTGAGGACTCCGACGAGTTCAAGCTGTCGTACAGGCTCGTCTGGATGCTCGACAAGGGCATGTTCACCACGAGCGAGAAGTTCGACCGGCTCTGTGATCCGACTATGCAGACGGTGAAGGCGTACAACGCCCATCCGGTGCTGGTGGGTATCGATCCGGCCCGGAAGCAGGACTCGACCATCGTGACGGTGACCTGGGTGGGGTGGGATCGGCCTGATGAGTACGGTACGTACGAGCATCGGGTGCTCAACTGGCTTGACCTGAGCGGGCTGGAGTGGGAAGAGCAATTCTTCCGCATCGTTGATTTCCTTTCCTCGTACCGTATATGGGCTATAGCCATTGATGTGGGGGGTGTCGGTGACGTGGTTGCCTCCCGGCTCAAGGTGCTCATGCCCGAGGTCGACATCATCGAATGCAACTCCGACCTCGGCGCGCAGTCCAAGCGGTGGAAGCATCTGATGGATCTCATGCGGCGCGGAAAGATCGCATGGCCCGGTCATTCCAAGGCCCGCAGGCTCAAGACCTGGAAGCGCTTCCGAACCCAGATGGAGGATGCCGAACTCCGCTTTCAGGGGCCGAACATCGTCGTGGAGGCACCGGACGAAGCGGGTGCCCACGATGACTATGTCGACTCCCTCGCTCTGTCCACCTGGGCGTCTGCGGAGCTTTCCATGCCCGAGGTCCAGACGAGCGACAACGTCTTTTACCGGTGAGGAGACGATTCCTCGGATAATTCAGGGTGACTCGCTGACCATCTGGAGGCACCATGGCGACCCCGCCCGATCCCACCGACGACCTCAAGCGGGAAATCGCCCGGCTGACGGCGGCAAACGCACAGCTCACCCGCGACAAGGCCGACCTTGCCGACTCCCTGAAGGACGCCCAGCTCGGGCTCCGGCCGAACCGCTTCTACCCCGTGGTGCCCGTCGACGACCCCTTCCTCATGCCGGGCTACACGATCCAGCAGAGCCGCCCAGGCCAGCCCACAGCCCCCACCGGACTCACGGTCACGTACTCCGTCGTCGGCACGAACCCCCAGTTCGCGTTCAGCTGGAAGGCCCCGCTGGCGGGCGCTCCGGGTCTCTACCGGATCTACATCCGCGAGGGCGAGGTCGAGGGCACTCAGCACTCCCGGTGGGGGGAGCTTGACGGACAACTCACGTCGTTCACCTGGGTGTTCAAGGACTGCGTCGTCCGTTCCCGGACACTCCTCTTCGAGATGGTGGCCGTCACCCCGGAGGGCCGCCGGTCGTCGCCCCTGGCCGTGCGCGCGGACGTGCGGTGAGCGGCTGGCGCGACCCTTGGTGGATCCCTGGGTGGACATCCCAGCACCCCACGTGGACCTGGGACCCTCCCGAACCTCCGACCCCGTTCCCGGCGCACATCGAGCAGGTCCACATCCAGGCCGTCTTCATGTGGGGGAGCGCAGCGGACACCTACCGGGCCAGCCTCCTGGTACGCGCCAACTCCCCGCTGGTGGACAGCACGACGGGGATCGTCGTGCTGCCGCAGACAGCCCGCATCCCCATCCGCGAGGGGAAAGCCGACTTCACCCTCCCCGCATCCGACGGACCCACGCTTGCCCAGCCCATCACGTACTCGGTCTGGGAGGTCATGCCTGGCGGACGGCAGTACACCATCAGCGTCCCCTCCGGCCGGGGAGGTGCGGTACAGAATCTGCGCGCACTGAAGAGTGGGGAGCCGTACCAGCACATCCCCGTGCCACGCCTCAACAGCTCGAACTGGAAATGGATGTACGGCTAACACCTTGGGCGGGTCCTTCTGGACGATGGCGATGAGTGCATTCTCCAGAATGAGGTAGTGATATGCCGAACAGCCCCCTTGCCCCTGCTCCCGGTGTCCCGGAGCGTGGGCGTCCCGAGTACACCAGTAAGACCGCCTCCAACTCCGTACGCAAGGGCCGGACTCGTTTCGAGGAAGGCATCGGAACAGATACCGATGTACCTCGCGACTTCGGTGTTGGGGCGCTCTCCGGGTATGAGACGGCTCCCGGCCGGCCGAATCACAACAAGTCTGTATGGATCAAGCCTGCTGCTGAGACGCTCAAGGAACGCGCGCACGTCGGGTCGGCGGCCTGGCCGGAAGGCCCGAACTTCCTTGGTTCCTTTGTTGACGGTGCAGGCTCCGGCGCTGAGCTGAAGTACCAGGCGGCCATTCGCGATGGAGGTCATCAGGCCCGGCCGAACTACGCACGGATCTCCGACAAGTAGCCACTGCTGAGCGCTGAGAAGGGCCCCGGGCGATGTGCCCGGGGCCCTTCGCTTTAACAGGTATGACCGTCACGGACGAAGAATTGTGCCCGTACTGAATGTCGAGCGCATACGGGTGAGTCCATGTCGGTTGCCTTCTACCCGCCGTCGATGAGGGCGGCCAGCAGTGACCTCGCCATATCCATCAGCCCCCTCGGCCTCATTGAGCTGAGCGATGAGGAGCACGAGGTCCATGGCCAGCGGCTGAGCCGCTATGCCACCAACTGGGCGTTCTATCTGGGCTTTCATCATTCCTATCGGCGTGAGGCTGGCGAGACGCAGAACACCATCAACTACACGGGTGCACTGTGCCGCTACGTCAATCACTTCACCTTCGGCAGGGGCATCCACTTCGAGGTGAAGAAGAAGTACGAGCACATCGTCCCGGCGTTGCTGCGGCGTGCCTGGGAGGAGGACAACGACAAACGATCGCTCCTCTATGAGATCGGTGAGAACGGCGGGGTGACGGGTGACAGCTTTGTGAAGGTCGCCTACGAGGAGTCCTGGACTGATGGTGCAGGCCGGACACACCCCGGGCGCGTGCGTATCCTCCCGCTCTCCTCTGCCCACGTGTTCCCGGAATGGCATCCCCACGACCGGGGGAAGCTGGTCCGCTGCAAGATCAAGTACAAGTTTTTCGGCACCTCAACAGAGGGAACCCGGACCACGTATACGTACGTCGAGGAGCTGACCGACGAATCCATCAGGGAGTTCATCAACGATGACCTGGTGGACGAACGCCCCAACCCACTGGGGATCATCCCGATAGCTCACATCAAGAACATCTCGGTGTCCGGCAGCCCCTGGGGCAAGAGCGACATCGACGACATCATCCCGCTCAACCGCGAGTACAACAACGTCACCAACGACATTGCCGACGTGGTCAACTATCACGCAGCCCCCACCACTGTGCTCTTGGGCGCGAAAGCTACGAACTTGGAGAAGGGGGCACGCAAGCTGTGGTCGGGACTCCCGAAGGATGCCTCAGTCTTCAACCTGGAATCAGGCGTCGACCTCAAGGGCCCGCTGGAGTACTTGGAGATCATCAAGAACTCCATGCACGAGCTGGTCGGCGTACCGGCAACAGCCCTCGGTGCCATGCAGCCGGTGAGCAACACGTCAGGGGTGGCTCTGGCAATCCAGTTCCAGCCGCTGGTCCAGCGCGCATCCCTGAAGCAGATGCAGTTCACCCTCGGGTTCAAGAAGATCAACGAGCTGATCTTGCTGACGCTCTTCACTCATGAGCCCGACACCCTGAAATACGACGCCGAAACAGGCGGCATCAAGAAGGACGAGTCCCAGCCCGACGTCCTCAACATGAAGGACCCGGACATCTACAAGGTCGACATCGTCTGGCCGACCCCCTTGCCCGTCGACAACCTGGTGAAGCTCAACGAGATCCAGCTGAAGATGGCGCTTGGTCTGGAGAGCAAGCGCAGCGCCCTCTACGAACTCGGTGAGGAGTTCCCCGACGAGAAGCTCGCCGAAATCACGGAGGAACAGAAGCAGGACGCCCTGGCACGCGGGGCGCTGGAATTCATCAACGCCGCCATCGCTACAGGAATCTTCGGCTCGCCGGACGGAACCACGCCCGATAACACTCGGGGCAGCACCGACTCTAAGGTTCCGGAGCAGAGCACCAAACCTGCCGAGTCCGGGATTTCCCTGGACTTCGGCATGGACGCCAAGAAGATCATGGACACAGTCGTGACTATGGCGCACGGCACCAGACTGCCGCAGCGCCAGCAGAAGTACGACGACACCGACATCGCTGCTTAAGACGAGGAACTCCCATGGACGTGAACACCCTTCCCTCTGCTGCCGAGACCACGCCGGATAACCCGGAAACCGTTGCCACCACGAGCCCGACCGACGCCGTCCCCGGTACCCCGTCCAAGACCTTTACTGCTGACGATCTCAACCGCGTCCGCTCTGAGGTGAAGGAGCAGCTCTACGGCCGCCTGAGCGCACAGGAGGAGACGCTGAAGCAGCTCCAGGAGGAACTCGCCACCCAGCGTGCCGCCCGTGAGGCGGAAGAGCAGGCGAAGGCCGACATCGCGAAGCGGGCAGACGAGGAGGCTGAGGCCAAGCGCCGGGCTGAGCTGTCCGCCAAGGCCCTTGTGGAGGAGCAGCGAACCGAGTTCGAGGCACGCCTGGCCGCGATCGAGGAGCAGCGTCAGAAGGAGGCTGAGCTCTATGCCAAGGAGAGGGCCTGGCAGGAGCTCCAGCAGTACAAGTCCCAGGCAGTCGCGGCGGCTCAGAATGAAATCGCCCCGGAGCTTCTCGACCTCATCAGTGGCGATGACACGTCGGCGATCGACGCCTCCATCGCTGCCATGAAGGAGAAGTCGGCTCAGATCGCCGCCAGCGTGCAGCAGGCCCAGACACAGGCGCGGGCGAACATGCGAGGCACCGCGCCGACGGGCTACGGCATCGGCGCTGGCGGCACTGTGGGGGAGACCATGGAACTGACGCCCGAGCAGATTCGGGACATGCCGATGTCCCAGTACATGAAGCTGCGCTCGCGGCCGAACATGCCCGGCGCCACACGGGCCAGTAACCAGGGCATGTTCGGCTGATCCTTCCCGAACCAGAACCGCCCCTCACTCATGCGAAGGTGAGGGGCTTTCTGCTGCCTGATAACACAATATCGAGGAGGTGGAAGAGACTGGCTGCAAGCGGCTCGCAAAGGGCTGCTTGCAACGACCGGTCGTGCCACTTCGAACTAGAGAGACCACAATATGGCTTCATCGATCACCGGTACCGGGTTCCTCTCCCCGAATCCGACGAACTACTCGGGGCCCAACTCCCTACTCACCCCAGCGATTCAGCAAATCTGGAGCAAGGAAATCCTCAACGCCTGAAGGGGACCCCGGCTGGTGACAGTCGGGTAAACACCACGCTGTATCGGTGAACCCCTCCAGGCAGGTCAGGGGAATACCGAGGGAACCCGTGCCGGGGACTCCGTAGAGACTACACGCGAGGCATCTCCGATAGGACTGGCTAGTCGGCATAACTGGCCAGTTCTGGAGATGGAGATATAGTCCGCTCTGCATCGACCTGGTGAAGATGCAGAACCAGGCAGAAATGACCTGGTCACTCCCTCAGGGAGGGGTAACAGATGGCTTCCAGAGCATGCCGATTTTGCGGTACGAGAATTTCGCTGTGAAGAAGACCGAGCTCGGAGTTGCGCCCGGCTTGCAGATCAACTTCATGCGCTATGACAATTTGGCACCGGCCAAGCAGCTGACCGAAGGTATCCGTATGGAAACCCAGTCGCTAACGGCCTCTCAGTTCTCCATAACAGTCCATGAACATGGCCAGGCCGTTGCCGTGTCCGAGCTCCTGCTTAACGCATCGTTCGACGATGTAATGGCCTCTGCCAGCCGCCTTTTGGGGAGGTCGATGGCCCAGTACATCGACGGCCTCGCAAGGGACGTACTGCTCGGGGCCACATCAGTGCTTTACGGCCGGGATAAATTCGATCTCTCGGGTACGAAGGGAACCCGAACCCGGCTCTCGCCCTACGACAAGGGCGATGCTGCTGCCGGTCGTGACGGCCTGACAAGCCACTACCTGACGGCGAGTACGGTCAAGGATGGCGTCGAGACGCTTGCGTCCAAGAACATCCCGCGTCTCGGCGATACCTACGTCATGTTCATCCATCCTCATCAGTCCCGATGGCTGCGAGAGGACCCGGCCTGGATCAACGCTACATCCTATTCGCAGCCCGGGAATTTCTCCATCGGTGAGATCGGGCGCATCGATGACGTGATCTTTGTGGAGACCACTCAGGTCAAGCAGATCCAGAATGCGGCGAGCAAGATCGTTTACCAGAGCAGCCTAATCGGAGACAATTCATTTGGCCACGCAATCAGCCTCCCTGTGGAACTCCGAGACGGCGGTGTCCTTGACTTCGGCCGCGAGCACGCACTTGCCTATGAGAACTGGGCCCTCGCAGCGTAAGCGGTGAGTGAAAATCCCGAGAATTGCTGGGACGCCCGCGTCACCTGACTGCACCACAACGTGGGGCGAAAGCCCGAGCGTGACGGTTCGAAAAGCAGTCAGCAGGGGTGATCAGCAGCCGAGCCCGCCTGGGCCTGACGGTCCGACGGGAAGGTTCAGAGACTATGCACGGGACGCCCCACCGGGGCGAAGAGAGAGTCCGAACTGCGGTGAGAGCCGTAGAGGCTGGCAGAAATGACCAGCCCGCACACAGCAACAGTGCGAACCAGAAGCAGACAAGACATAGCACCAGACGCTACCCGCAGTGTGAGGTAACAGAATTGGGTACAGCATCCTCGGAATGGGCATGATCACCGATCAGAGTGTCGTGACCATCGAGACCAACTAACACAGGCAAATACAAAAGGTCCCCCATCTCCAGCTATCGATGGAGATGGGGGACCTTTTGTATTTGCCTTAGGTGAACTCGCCGTCTCTCACACCGAGCACGAAGGCTTTCCACTCGTCGGCGGTGTAGCGAAGTATGGTCCCATTTGGGTCGGTTGGCACACGGAGGGCAATTGCCCCACCTGGCAGCTTCGCGATCTCTATGCGGTCGTCAGGTGCGGCTCCGGGAGCACTGATCCACTTCGCGTCGCCCAGGTCTAGCGCGTAGAGATCTGCCTTATCTCGCGTGACCGCCATCAGGAAAGGATCTCGTGATCGACGGCATCGATGAACATGTCCCATGCTTGACGAGAGGCGCGTGCCGCAGGAATGTCTACGTTCTTCGAGTCACGTATGGCGATTCCTTGGGAACCAGGGATGTCGGTGACCTCAACGCAGTTACCGTTGCTGGCGGTATAAGAACTCTTACGCCATTGGGAGCTACTGAGGTCGACCGCGTACAGGTCGGCCGTATCGTTCATCTCAAACCAACTCTTTCTCGATGCGTTCAATCAGCTCGCGGCTATCTTGTTCTGAGAGAGCCGAGCTCGACAGGTTCCGAAACAGACGGCTGAGCCGCTTGACGGCCAGCGCGTCGTCTCGGAAGCCCGTCGTGGCCTCAGCGGACTCAACGAAGGCCACGTCGTCGTCATCGGTCTCTTTCCCTGCGGTGAACAGGGTGAAAGCTCCGGTGGTGACCCCGTTCTCGCCAGCATTGAAGGGTACGACGCGAATCGAGGCGTGGTCCCGCTCGGAGATCTCGGCCAGGTGCTGGAGTTGGGCTCGCATGACTGCCACGCCGCCCACGTGAACTCTCAGGGCGGCTTCGTGGATCACTGCCTCCAGCAACAGCGGATCGGTCTCCTTCAGTAGATCTTGCCGACGCATCCGGACCTCGACCAGTGTGTCCACCTGATCTGGACCAAGTGCCGCGATGCCCCTGCTGGTCACTGCTCGCGCGTAGTCGGCAGTCTGAAGGAGTCCCGGGATCAGCAGAGGCTGGCACTCGCGACAACGACCTGCTTCAGCTTCGTACGCGAGGAACTCTGCGTAGTTCGTACTGATCACGTCGCCATACGCTTGCCACCACGGCGGAACTCGCTGCCTTCCCTTGATCATGAGGTCGGCAAGCTCTGACAGTAGCGGCTCGTCAACCCCATACAGCTCCATCAGCCGTTCGAAGTCCTTCTTCGAGCATGCGCGCTTGCCGTTCTCGAAGCGGCTGACCTTCGAGTTGTGACAGTCGAGGTATGCGCCGACCTCCTCCGTGGTGAGCCCCTGCTGATCCCGCAGCTTGCGCAGCGCAGCACCCAGCTTTCGCCTTGCGGTGAGCGGGCTGGTGCTGGTCACGACGGCCATCGGCCCTCCATCCCCTGTTGAGTCGGTTGGTTGAGCGTACCTGCTGCCCTTCTGGCCGAGTCTGGGCGATCGGCGCCTGCGAGGCAGAGATTTGGCAATCTGCCATGCAGGAGCTTGACGGTGAGCCTGAGTGAAGGGCACCGTGGTTCCCGTCACACAGCGCGCCCCGAGTGTGACAGGTAGCTGATCAACTCTGTCCTGACGCACAGTCAGGGCCTGGAGGGGACATGACTGTCATCGCGCAGAGCACCGGCCAGCAGTACAGAGTCAGGCTCCGGGAGATCGAGCCCGAGACGGTGACGCGGATGCGGTCCATCGTCAGAAACCATTTACACCTGTGGGGTGTAGGGGGCGAGAGTCAACCTGATGTCGACAACGCGCAGTTGGTGGTATCTGAGCTGCTTGCGAACGTTGTGCGGCATACGGATGGCGTGTGCGAGCTGTGTCTGTCACTGGCTGACGGAACGTTGACCATCGAGGTCAGGGATCAGTCGTCCGAGCTGCCAGTAGCCCATGAGCCCGCAGAGTCGGACGAGTCGGGCCGGGGCCTGCTCCTAGTACAGGCGCTGGCGCAGAGCTGGGAAGTGACGCCCTACGAGGTCGGCAAGTCGATCATGGTGAGCCTCGCGCTCTCCGGCCTCCCGTCGTCGGCACCCCGTGGAGGTGCGGAGTGAGCGTCGACCGCGAGGACATCGCCCGAGAAATCTTCGACTACCGGCGGAGGTACCCGGCAGAGGAGAGCCTCCTGGAGCAGGTGATTCCCCAACTGTGCGCCCACGCACGGGCGGGAGCACCGTGTGTCCCAGAGTGCCCGGTCGTAGAGGTGGGCGGGCTGCTGGTCGATGAGCAGGACCGGGTGCTGACGACGCCGCACAGTCGGCGCGGTCCTTTTCCTCAGCAGCGCCTCGCCGAAGACGATGAGAGCCTTCGGGCGGCTGCACTCCTCGCAGTAGTGGCAGTCAGTAATACATCTGATGTCTGGATTGTGGCCGGGCAGACCCTTCCCATCGTGGTCGAGGTGTCGCCGCAGATTCCGGGAGCGGGGTACTCGGGCTCACGCCTGACGTTTCGCTACGTATTCCAGACGTTTACATCCTCAGATGTGCTGGATTCCAAGGCTGCGCAGGCTCGTGCAAGTTGGCTGCCGCTTGAGCACCTGAAGCGTGGCCCGCTGGGGAGGCGACTGGTTTCTGCCCTCCGGGCGGCTGAAGGCGCGCAGCAAGAGTTTTGAGGCTCGTTCTGCTCAAGCAACCAGACCGTTTCAATGTCGAGTTGGAGTGTGATCATGGAGTTTCCGCCGATTCCGTATCCGCGAAACATGTCATGGGTGGAGCAGCCGAGCCAGCGGGAGGAATCCTCGGCTCCTCCTTGCTCGGAAGATCGAGACCAGGACGAGGGGTTGCGCGAGGACTGCTCCGAGTGAAGCAACCGCAGGATCCAACTTCCGTGGAAGGTCGCGTGGCGCTCCGCGCGCTACCTGCCGTTTATCCGGATAGGGCGAGCAATGCTGCCCCCGAAGCGCTGGCACAGGGAAACGATTCCGTCGGGTCTTCAACCTGTACGGTATGTGATCTGCTTCGGGTTGCGATTTATGTCGCAGATATCGAAGGAGATGCGGAAAAATGCCAGACGGTGCGGAGGAGTCAGTTTCGTCACGAACGGGAAGTGCATGCGTGATGGGTGAGCACGAGCGTACAGCGGATGCTTCTCGCATGACTCGCCGTAAGTTTGTGGTCAGTTGGGGCGGCATCACCGCGATCTCTGAGAAATCGGAGCCCCCAGCGTTGACCGAGATGGGTGCGCCTGAGCGAACTCGGCAAATTCCTCGCGCTGTTCCACTACTTCCCGGGAGTGTGCAGGGAGGGTAATCTCCGAGCCTGTTGGCCTCTCTGCGTCTAGTGGCCGAATCGATAGCAAACGACGCCCCATGGCGACCGACTCGGGTCAGGGTCGCGCAGGAATACTCAAGAACTCGCTTGGAGGTGAAATATGAAAACTCGTCGTATCGCAAATGTCAGCGCTAAAGCGGGGAATCACCGGTATGGTGCGAAGCTCGCTCACTTCGCGGTTCTCGATAGCCAGACAAAGAAAAGCCTGGCGGAACTCAGTGAGAGAGAGCCGGAACTCAGTGAGGAAGAGATCCTGTTCCGGATCTTCGCGCGCGAAGACGAAGGAGATGACAAGTGACCCGGTCGCTGACGTCGTCTCAGGAGCAGGTTGTTGCCAAGAAACAAGGGGTGATTGCCAGGTATGCCGAGGGAGAGTCAGCCATCAGTATCGCCCGCTCCTTCCGCGTGAGTACCAGTTGGTTCCTTAGGCAGCTGGACGAATGGGAGGTACCGAGGCGCAGCCCATCCGAGGCTCGCGCCGCCCTCGGGTCTGAACATGCGGCTTTACCGTATGGCGCATTCTCCAAAATATCGACCAGTCGGAAAGGTGATCGCGTTGATTGATCCAGGCTTTTGGAGCAACGAGGACCGCGAGGCGGCTGAGCGAGCCGCAACAGACCTGGCTAATGCGATGCACGAGGTAGGTCTGGAGCCCTGGGATATGGAGATCCTCCATCCCTGTGAGCACCAGGCTAACCCCGAATACAAGATCTCCCTCGGGAATCTCACGGTGCCCGCAGCTGAGCAGGCGGGCCGGATTCTTCGCATCCTGGCCGAATTCAGGGCCGCTGTCTCACAGGTTGTGACCCTTGAAGCCACAACTCCATAGAAACATGGTGGTGTTCGACGCAGAGTATGGGCTGCCCGGAGTGGCCGTCGAGCTCACGGACAGCAGCGTCCTCATCAGGCGCCCCACAGGATTCGAGTGGAGGGCGCGCCGTCGGCGGGTCCGTCCGGCAACTGCTGATGAGCGGCGACAGCTGAGAGCCGTCGGCAGACACCACCGGATGCAACTGCGCACTGTCCGCCGATGAGACTCCGCTCCCTGCCGGATGACGTCTTCCCCCAGCCCGGCAGGGGGCGGGAACAAACGCCCGCCCGGTCGTCCTCGTGGCTGAGCGGCCGGGCGGGTGTACCACCGCACGACGGCGCAAGGACCGTCCCTGCGTCGGCACCACGTAGGAGGTAACGCAATGCGAAACCTGTACGTGACTCAGGTGGACCCCGAGGACGACCCCGACGGCGACGACGGTGAAGCCAACCCTAACCACGGGTGCGGCGACAACATCGTCAAGTAGGGGCTAGGTAGCAACGGTTGGGCCCCTGCTCATGGGATCGTGGTGGGCGGGGGCCCGGCTGAACTGATCAGAGGAACACACATGGCTCTAACCGTTACCGGAACCGGCAGAGTGACCATCGCACCGCTACGGTACACATGGGACCCGGCAGCGTACTGCCTGATCGGGTATGCAACCTCAGAAGGGGGCCTGGCGGCGGTCATCGGTACCGTGGCCATCCCGGGCAGGAAGAACAGCGAGCCATCCCTCATGGACGTAGCGGCGCGACATCAGCCCACCAGCGTCTATGGTCAGCCACTCGAACATGCTCAGGCGTGCTGGCTGATCTGTGCTGGCTGGAGTAGCAGCCTGATCCCCAAACCGGGCTGTCTGGAGTTCCTCGACGCCGCATGGAAGCTGGAACGGCAGGGGACCGTGGATCTGAAGTCCACCATGTACGGACACGATCAGGCGCATATCGGCCGCTTCGTGTTGACTGATCCAGAACTGAGGGCTCAAGCGGTGCGCGCACTCGACACGTACGCTTAACGGCAGCCCCACCTTGCCCCGCCCGCGCACTCCTCCGGGAGGCGCCGGGCGGGGCTCTCTTGTTGCTCGTTACGCGGGCGGTAGCGCGTCCGGTCCCATGACCGGCGTTCCGTTCTCGTGTGCCCCTGTGCATGGAGACTTGTGCTTGCAGAAGAATCCACGGCCCTGACAGGCGAGGCACCGGTGAGCCGCCTGCATCTCTCCGGCTTCGCCGGACTGGCTCACGTACAGCGTGGGCGCGTGGTATGTGCCATCGCCCCTGCATCCCTTGCACAGGTGGTGCGGGCCGGGGCAGAGGCCGTCAGTCATGACCGGGTGTCGGCGTCGACCCAGCCCTGCCCGTTGCACGTGGAGCACGTCTGCTCTTCGTACTCCTTGCCGCCGGGGTTGTCCTCGATGTTGTGGTGGCGCTCAACCTGTACTGTCCCTTTGCCGTTGCAGTCGCTGCACTGGGTGGCCATCCGAGAAACCTCGCATCCATGCGTTGATGGTGCCGGTCTGAGCCGTGCCTGTCCCCCGTTCGCTGGCGTCTCCCCCTTTCTGCGTAGGGCCTTTGGGACCCGTCCGGCCGGTGTCGTGACCAGCGGCGGCCGGACGGGCGTTTGGTGCTCGCCCCTGTGCCGGGGGAGTGGAGTGCACCCCTCTCGGGGGCGAGGGGTCTTCCGGCAGAGGGGCGAGCGGTCTAAGGGGCCCCGTGCTGCGGCGTCGGGACCGCTTCGAGGAGCTGCACGACCTCGACCAGCTGGAGCAGCTCCTCCTTGTCGCCCTGCCAGTCACGTAGGCGCGCTATGACGGCTCTGGTGAGCTGAGCGCGGAATTCCGGGGTGTCGTAGACGGCCGGACTGTACGCAGGGGTCAACGCATCCGCCGTCACGTCACCCGGGGGAGATGCTGACTCGTACGGGTCGCGCGCCCATAGAGCTCCGCTAACTCCTCTCATAGATCCCTTGCGAAGATTTTCTCGCAAGGGATCTCTGTTGTTACATGAGGAGTATCAGATGCCGCCCAGGAAGAAGATTTCGCCGCGTGACCACACCGCGATCGTGAATGCGGAGCTGGAGGAGAACCGGCAGCTGACGGAGAAGGAGACAGCTGAGCGGGAGCTCATCGAGGCGCAGATAGCCGACGAGGTACGCAGCCGCGTCGTGGACCTGACGCAGCCGGACGTGGTGGTTGAGGAGCAGCCGGTCGAGGTCGGTGATCCGGTTCGTGAGATGCAGGTGGTGGAGGACATCACGGATGTCACGATCGGCTACCGGCAGACCTACAGCTTCGAGGCCGGACGCAAGTACCGTGTTCCCGCCCACGTTTATAATCACCTCAAGGAGAAGAACTACGTCTGGGGCGCCTGATATGGCCGACCTCAGTCTCCTCCCCTCCATCGCCGGACCTCAGGTGCAGGCAGGGCGCCGGTACCGTCTCACCGCGCCCGAGGGCATTGGTGTCGGGCTGGGGAAGCTGAATCCCGGGATCACGGTGGAGGTCTATGACGTGACACCGCCCGGCCAGCGTCCTAACCCGTACCAGGACCAGCCTTACGTGTCATTCGTCTACCTGGATGACCGTATCCAGCCGGGTGAGCTCGTCGAGCGGCACATCGGCTACGGGCAGGTGCTGTTCGCGCAGAGCTTTCAGCTCCTGGACGACAGCACCGTGCCCGTCGGCGAGCCCTCGGACCGGGGCGGGCTCACCGCCACCACGGCGCCGTCTTTGGAGGATGCCGCGTGAGCGCGATCGTCCCCAGGGCCACTGCCGCTGATACCACGCGCCTCCTGGCGGGAGCTGCCGCTCCCGACAATGCGCTGGCGGTGGCGTATCTCCAGGCGCTGTGGAGTTCCGCGACGGACAGGCAGCTGCTGTACCGGGTGTTGCCTGCCGAGTTCCTGGCCTCCGTGGCGGCACTGGTCGCCTCCGGCGGGGAGGCCGCCTTCCGTAAGGAGACCGAGACCGTCAAGCCGCGCAGCGTGCGCCGACGTCTGCTCCTGCTGACCGCTGACCCCGGGCTGGACGCCACCGCCGACTCGGTTACGGCCCGCGAGGTGATCGCCAGCGGGTACGCGCGGCAGGCCCTGACGCTGACGGAGGCCAGGGACGATCAGGGCCGTGTCGCCTATGCCAGCAGCACCGACATCCAGTTCGGGCCGCTGATCTTCACGTCCCAGGACGGCACCGGGACCATCACCCACCTCGCTGCCATCAACGAGAGCGACACTCCGGCCGCCCGTGTCCTGGCCGTCTGGCCGCTGGCCACCCCGTTCCAGGTGCACTCGGGAGAGACCCTCTCGGTGCGAGCAGCCACCCTTCAGATCGGGGTGGCCTGATGGTCCAGTCCGTCACTCCCGGACTCCGCGACCTGTGGATGCAGGCTCTGATGCACCCGCAGGCGGATGTGCCGGAGGCCCGCGTACGCCAGTGGTACGAGACAGCGAGTCTCCGGCTGGCCACGGCCGCGCACGGAGACGGCAGTACCTGGCTGGGCTGCCTGTCCAGCCAGGTACTGAGCCAGCTGAGCGCGCGCTTCGCCCAGGCCCCCGAGGCTCTGAACAACTTCATCTCCGGCTCGCGCGCAGGTAGTTGCTGGGTCATGCTCCTGACCAGGGCCCCGCTCGACCCGTGGGCCACGGGCGAGGCCCTGGCCCGCGACTACGAGGTTGCCGCTGAGGGGTGCAGTCCTCAGCGCGTGCTCTTCGCCGACGGAGTGCAGACCAACGCGACCGACGGCACCATCATGGTCAGCAACAGCAACACGCTGCTCTTCGGCCCTTTCACCGGCACTGCCGGATCCGGCGGCACCATCCGCCACGTCGCCCTCCTGCCCGACCCGGTACGCGGCGACACCGTACCCATCGCCGTAGGGGAACTCGATATCCCCGTCACCGCCACGCAGGGATCGACCCTGGTCATCCCCAAGGGCGCAGTCACCCTCCGCACCGCCCCCACCGGGCCGGTGACCAGCACGGCACGCGAGGCCCTGCTCCAGGCGTCCCTCGACGTCACGGGAAAGGCCGAGACGCTCACGCCGCTCCTCCGGCATATGAGCGCCTACCTGGCCGCCAGGAGCCCCGACACGCTGCTCCTGGCCGTGCACGACGATATCGTGCGCTGGCTGGCCAGCACGCTCACCGCCGACAGCCAGTACCTCACCCGGCTCCTGGCTGCCCGTGGCACGGGGCAGGACTTCACCGCCGACACATGGATCCGCCTCCTGACCCAGTCACCGGGAACGAGCCCGACGATGAGCGCCGTCCTCGACGCGGAGCTCCTCGCGCCCGGGTACCTGCCCCAGCTCCTGACCATGTCGGCCGCCTCCTCCGGCCACGAGCTGAGCAACCGTCAGCGTGTGACGTTCGGGACCTTCACCGATCTCGACGGCACACCCGCTCCGGTGACCCACATCGCCGTCACCTCCAACCGGGCCACCGGTCACGTCATCGCCGTCTGGCCCCTCGACGCCCCCGTCCAGGTCCGGCAGTTCGAAGATCTGACCATCCCGGAGAAGACCCTGAGCCTGGAGTGCGTCTGATGGCCGACACCGCGCGCGTTCTGCGCCGCATGAAGAGCATGCTCGACGACCACGGCACCCCCTACCGGGATGTCCTCACCGGTACGGGCGACCTCGCAGAATTCGACCTCTCGGAATCGAATGTCACCGTGGACCGGGCCACCATGATCAAGGAGGGCGCGCTCAGCGACCTCAAGCCCGGCCAGGACTACACCCTCGACCCCGTCCAGGGCCGCATCATCCTCCGGGGAACCGCCCCTCTGGCCCTGGGCGCCATCGTCATCGTCGAGGGCACCGCCCGGGGCATGTTCACCGACGACGACCTCCTCCAGTACATCCGCGAGGCGCAGCTGTGGCATTGCGGCGACCGCGTCCAGACCGACCGCTACCGCAGCCCTGAGGGCTTCTACCGGTATGCCGACGAGCCGCTGACCCTCGACAGCCTCCCGGAGATCGAGGAGCTGCCGCTGGCCATCCTCGCCACGGTCAACGCGCTCTGGGACATTGCCACCAGCCTTGCCCCCGAGCCGGACATCCAGACCCCCGAGGGCACCCACATCGACCGGGAGCGCACCTACACCAAAACGATGGACCAGATCACGGCGCTCACCGACCGCTACAAGGAGCTGTGCGCGCAGCTCAACATTGGCGCCTACCGTATCGAGGTGGCCACGCTGCGGCGTGTCTCTCCGACGACCAATCGCTACATCCCGGTCTTCACGCCCCGGGAGTTCGACGACTCCGCTTATCCCACGCGTCAGCTGCCGCCGATCGACCGGCACAACGAGGACCCCTCGGGCATCCCGACGCCGATCATCTCGGGCCTGATCGGATGAGCCGGGCCGACCGCAAGCGCGGCCGATGGTCACCGGCAGCGGAGTCCTCCCGCATCGATCGGGGCCTGCGCTCCTGGGCAGCCCGGACGGGCGACACCGTCGACTGGTTCCGGTTCTCCCCGGAGACATCGCAGAGGGACGACATCTACGACGAGGGCACCGGCACCGGCCGGGCCTTCTGGGGCCCCCTCTCCGTCCCGGTCCTCAACGCCTACCGGGACCAGGGAACCGCCGACCGCACCGAGCGCGGCCTCTACCAGGTCGCCCCGCTGTCCGTCACCGCGTCCCTGCGCCAGCTGGAGCGGGTGGGGATCACGGAGCCCGGCCTTCTGAATTACCGGTATCTGCGGGACTGGATCGGATACGACGGTCGGCTCTTCCGTATGGAGAAAATCGATGTCCTCGGGCGGCTCCGGCGCCGCGATGCGATCGTCGCTCTCACGCTCACCGAAGTGAAGGCGGACGAGATCACCAGCGACCCCATGTTCGCCACGTACCGGGCTTTCCATAACCGGCTCATCCAGAAGCCTCGCTAACAGTCCCGCTCTTCCGGGTGTAATTCTTGATCTGTCAGAAAGGGCTGATCAGAGGTCACATCCATGCCATGGCTGAGGAATGAGGACGCCGCGATCCGGCGCAAGCTCCAAGGGCTGTCCGTCAAAGACGGCACAGTGGAGCTGCCCGTCGGTGTGCGTTTCTCGCTTCCCGAGACAGAGCTGGCTGACCAGACCTTCCCCCTGGTGATCCTTGAACGCACCCGTGCTGAGCGGGACCCCTCACGGGAATGGCGCGGAACCGTCCAGCTGAAGTATGCGCCTGAAGGCCGCAGGCCGTGGGGCGATATGACGGACCCCTCAGCATCCCCGTACTACACACGTGACCCCATTCCGTACCTGATCGAATACCAGGTCACTGTGCTGGCACGGAAGCAGCAGCACATCACCGACCTCACCGGCACTCTCGCGGAATTCTCCTACCTGCCCGCCCGGTTCGGATACCTGGAGATCCCCGAGGACGGCACGGTACGGAGCCTTGATCTCGCAGGCGGGCCGGAATTCGTCACGGGATGGGACGAATACCGCAAGAGGCTGTTCCAGGCTGTCTACCTCGTACGGGTCACCAGTGAGGTACTCGGCGAAGTCACCGAAGCCACCCCCGTCAAGGAAGTCATCCGGACTGTCCACGACACCCAAGACCCCTGGCCGACCTAGCAGAAGAGGAACCGCATGGCGAACTACCGCCGCCCCGGAATATTCGTCGACGAATCGCTCGTGCCGATCCTCGTCAGCGAGGCCCCGGCAGGTGAATTCATCTCGGCCTTCGTCGGCGAGCACACCTACGGCCCGAGTACACCGACCCTGGTCAGGAACTGGGCCGACTTCGTCACGCTCTTCGGCGGATTCGGAGACGGAAGCCGGATGCTGCCGTTTGCCGTGCACCAGTATTTCGGCAACGGAGGCCGCGCCGCCTACATCGTGCGCGCGGTAGCGAAGGACGCCAAGACCGCGTCACTGACTCTGAAGGACCGCGAGGCCCCCGCCCCTCCGGTCAACGGCGGCGATCCACCGAAGGCGCCCCCTTCGCTGCCTGCCGACACTCTGCGGCTGACAGCGAAGGCCGCAGGCTCCTATGGCAATACGGTCTCGGTCAGCATCAGCGACTCCAATACCGGACCCGGCCGCTTCAACCTCTGGATCAAGGTCGGCGGCGACTCCTCCGGCAGCACCATTGAGCGCTTCAATGACCTCTCCACGGACCCCGCCGACCAGCGCAATGTCGTCGCCATCGTCAACTCGCCCTCGACCGGCTCCCATTTCCTCACAGCCGAGTACCTGGGCAAGCCTCCGTGGAAGGCCGACTTCACTCCCGCACCCGTGCAGGACGCACCACTGACCGGTGGTGACGACGGTGCCTCCGCGCCCGACCTGGTCGCCGCGACCCGCCAGCTGGAGGAGACCGGCCAGACCCTCAACATCAATCTGCCAGGGATCAGCGATGCGGCCATCCTCAACCCGATCATCGACTGGTGCGAGACCTACGGCTATGCATTCCTCGTCGTCGACGGGCCCCGGCTCGCTGCTGACACCACGCTCGACCAGGCCGTCGACAAGTACCTGGCCCTGTCTCCCCTGAGTAACCGGGGCACCAGCCCAGCCCCGCTACGGACCTCCTCCTACGCAGCCGTCTACGGTCCCTGGATCAGCACCGCCGACCCGGCGGTGGCCGCCACCGGAGCAACCCGGCTCCTGCCGCCCGGCGGCGCCGTCATGGGGCGCTTCGCCGACTTCGATGTCCAGTACGGACCCCACCGCACCCCAGCTGGCCCTGAAGCCTCACTCAAGGCCGTGTACGCCGTCCAGTTCCGGTTCCTCGACGCCCAGCTCGATGTCCTCAACCAGGCAGGCATCAACGTCATCCGTCAGGTCCCGAATTCGGGGTTCTGCATCATGGGAGGACGCACCGCCAAGTCCGGCTACCCGGACAGGTACATCGCAGTCCGGCGGTTCCTCATCCACGTGCGCAAGATGCTCGTGGAGAGCACCCAGTTCGCGGTTTTCCAGCCGAATACACCGGACCTGTGGGCGAGTCTGGCGGCGATCGTCACGCAGCGCCTCACCGAGATGACCCAGACGCAGATGCTCAAGGGAAGCACCCCAGACCAGGCTTTCCGCGTCATCTGCGATGCCACGAACAACACGGAACAGACCGTCTCCAACGGCGAAGTCCACATCGACGTGGGGCTGGCGCTGGCCCGCCCTGCTGAATTCATCGGCATCCACATCGGCCAGTTCGAGGGCGGTTCGACCTCAGCAGAGTCTCTCTAGAAGGAGAGGAAGACATGGCAGGCAAGACCCGTACCACCGTTGAACAGAAGTCCTCACTCGCATCCATCTCAACTGACCCGCTTCGCTCGTTCAAATTTCACGTCCAGATCCACGGACCCCAGTCACTCCAGAATGCCTATCCCAAGATGGGGTTCATGGCGGTGAGTGGCCTGAGCATGACCACGGACGTCATCGCCTATCGCACCGGCGGCAACAACGTCACTACGCAAAAGCTCCCCGGTTTCCGCGAGAACCTCGCACTGGCCGCCTAGCAGGGCAACTTGCTAGTGATAATCCCGAGAATTGCTGGGACCTCCTGTCAGACTCCGGCACCACAACGTAGAGGGAAACCTCAGGCGTGATGGTTCGAAAAGCCGGAGGTAGGGAAAATCAGCAGCCGAGCCCGCCTGGACCTGACGGCCCGACGGGAAGGTTCACAGAACATGCACGGGAGACCCCACAGGGGTCAAGATATGTTCGGGTCTGCGGTGAGAGCCGTAGAGGCTGGCAGAAATGACCAGCCCGCACACAGCAACAGTGCGCACCAGAAGCAGACAAGACATAGCACCAGACGTTACCCGCAGTGTGAGGTAACAGAACGCAGTCAGACTTCTCTCCGATCACCCTCTCCAAGGGCCTTTGCCCTGGTGATCAGCAACTGCTCGACTGGATGTACCAGATGTTCTCGGTCATGCAGGGCGTCGGCAAGACCTACGACACGAATACCGATTTCCGCGCCACCATTGACATCATGCTGATCGACCATCCGGTCACCAAGCCAACAGCCGCCGTGAAGGCGATCTGGCGTGTGTACAACGCGTGGCCAACAGCTATCGCGTTCGGCGACCTCGACGCCGGTCAGAACATGTACGCGGTCAGCCAGATGACGTTTGCCCATGAGGGGTTCGATTTCAAGGTCGCGTCCAAGGCCGGGCCGACCGGCGTTTCCCTCTAACTTTCAGCAGGAGTAGCAGATGAGCGAGATGACGTACGACTGGCACTTTGACGACGGGAACACGGCATCAGCCATCAGCCCCGCCGAGGATCCAGCCAGAGCCACTCAGGTCATGCAGCAGGTACTCACCGAATCGGTAGGGCCGCCGCCCGCGCCGCCTGTTCCCAACGACTGCCTCGTCACGCTGCCCGTGGGCGCCACCATCAACGGCCAGCCCGTCCGTGCGGCTGAGGTGCGGGAGCTGACAGGAGAGGACGAGGAAGCTCTGGCGTCCGTCGCGACGAACACCTTGCGATTCTTCTCCAAGGTGCTGGAGCGCGGCCTCGTCGGCATCGGCGGCACCAAGCCCACGCCTGAGCTGACGACGGGTCTCTACGTCGGCGACAGGGACGCGCTGCTCCTCGCGATCCGCCGTGCCACTTTCGGACCGACGCTTGAGATGAAGGGTGTTCCTTGCCCCGGCTGCCATCAGTCTGTCGATATCACTGTCGACCTGGCCACCGTGCCTCAGCAGGGGCTGCCGGACGGCCCGCACACCGTCCAGCTCCGGGGCGGCATTGCCCACGTGACGTTTCCTACGGTCGCGGACCAGGAGCACATTCTCACCGACCCTGACGCGTCGGATGCCGTCAAGAACACGCGCCTTCTGGAGCGATGCCTTGACCGTATCGAGGCGCCGGACGGCACGGTCGTCAAGGGCAGCGCAGATGTGGCGCGGAAGCTTGGTATCTCCGACCGGCGCAAGGTACTGCTCTACCTCGCCGACCATGCCCCGGGTCCTCAGCTGATGGACATCTCCGTCGAGCACGACGGCTGCGGAAAGGAGATCCCGCTGCCGCTCACCCTGGCGGACACGTTTCTCAATCTCTGACGTGGAGGCCACGCTCATCGACTACGCCTCCCTCGTCCACGTCTACGGCTGGACACCCTCTGAAGTAAAGGGACTTAGCGTCCGCGAGCGCCACTACTGGCGCGATCTCGCCCTGTGGTCCAAACAGCGAAAGGAGGCCGAAGGCAATGGCACAGGATGACACTCCGCTCAACGAGCCCAACATCGCCGGGCGCCTCCTGGGGACCAATGAATTCGTCAAGGGCGTCGACGCGACCGAGAAGCAGATCAAGGAGCTCGGACAGTCCCTGGACCGGATGAACCGGGCCATCAACGGGCTCACCGGGAAGATCACCGGCACTGCGGTCAGCAGCACCCAGTTCCCCCCGGCGAATTCCCCCTATGCCGCCGGTCGGGCTCAGGTCGCACAGTCCTCCGGCAGCGGGGGCGTGCTCGTCCCCACGTCCGTGACCCTGGGCACGGGGGGCAACCGGCTGCCCGTGCCCGCCGGGAACCGGCTCCCTGTACCGACGGTGGTTCCTCAGCAGCTCCCGCCGCTTCGGGGCACCATCACACGTCTGTACACCACCACCCGTCCCGCGCCGCCCATTCCTCCGGGAGACGGAGGCAGCGGCAACGGGGGAGGGGACTCCGGCGGGGGCCCGGCACCTGCTGGGGGCGGCGACCCCCGGCTCAGCTACGGGCTCGGGCAGGCGACCGGTGCGGCGGCCACCTGGGGTGCGGGGAAATTCCGGCGCCGTGTCGACCATATGACGACGCAGGCGTACGAGATGGACCGGTACGCCACCTTCGCCTATACCCAGTGGGGCGATCAGGACCGTGGCCGGTGGTCGGAGAAGAACCGTCTGCGCAATGACGCCATGCACAGCAGCACGGCGCAGAGCACCGAGGATCTGAACACCGGCCTTTTCGAGGTGGACCGCCGACTCGGCATGGGCCGCTCGGACGCGGAGCGGCGCATCCTCCACAAGCGCGCGTCCGGCTATGCCCTCCTCGACCCGTCCATGGGTGTCGCCGATTCCGCGCAGATGATGACGGCCATGTACACGCCGCAGACCAGCATGATGTACCAGGTCATGGGCGTGGGGCCGACGATCGGCGCGGGCGGCGAGCGCATGTCCCAGGCGCAGCTGAACGAGAACCTCCTGGGCCGTGTCTACCGGGGTGGCGGATACACCCTGAAAAACGTGCAGGCGGACAGCGAGCAGGGCGGGGCGCTGCGCACGACTCTGGAGGCTCAGGCCCGGATGTCCGGGCAGTCGCAGGACTGGGTCGAGAACAGGCTCAACGAGATCCAGTCGCAGGCCAAATGGCAGGAGAAGACGAAGGGTTCGGCTGAGGACTTCGACAAGCTGCTCCAGGACGCGGGCGGGACAGGGGACAAGGCGAAGGCTGCCCGGAAGAAGCTGGATGAGGGCGGCCTGGACACTGACAATTTGATCAACCAGCGCAAGCGTAAAGAGGGTGAGGAGCGGCGTCACGATTCCCAGATGATGGATGCTTTCGCGCCGACGCTCCAGGCGACGACTGATGTCGTCATCAAGTTCAAGGAGGCGCTGAACTCCATTTTGGAGCTGCCCGGTATCAAGCAGATCGTGGGGGCAGCTCAGGGCGTCGACTCCGGGACTGGAGGGCGGCTGATGAGCACCCTCAGCGGAGCCGCCCAGGGTGCCGCACTGGGTGCGGGAATCGGCTCTGCCGTACCCGTCATCGGTACCGGGGTGGGGGCCGTAGCTGGTGGTCTGATCGGTGGCATCGGTGGTCTGATCGGTGGCGGTGCCGACAGCGGGGGAGGAGCGGGCAGCGGGGCGCCCCACAAGACGCGGGCCAACCTGCCGCAGGGTGCCGCGAACAGTGCCATCGGCGCCGCACTCAGCCAGATCGGCATCCCCTACTCATGGGGCGGTGGCGGACCGGACGGTCCCAGCACGGGGTTCGCGCAGGGCGCGGACACGGTCGGCTTCGACTGCTCGTCCTTGATGCAGTACGCCTACGCCAAGGCCGGTATCTCCCTGGGGCGTACGACCTATGAGCAGATGACCCAGGGCAAGGGCATCGACTACAAGGACCGCAAGCCCGGCGACCTGATGTTCCCGAATTCCGGCCACGTGGTCATGTACCTGGGCGGCGGGAAGATTGTGCACGCGCCGAGAAGCGGGCAGAAGATCAGGATCGACCCCGAATCACATTTCGGGAAGTACATCGCGGTGCGGCGGCTCGTCGCGGGCGGCGGGGACACCATCTCCGTCGACGGCGATGGAGATAAATCCTCCGAGGCGGGCTCCGGGAACGATAACAGCGCCAAGACCGGGACATCAGCTATCGGCGCGATCGGTGACGCCTACGGCAGCGCCAATGAAGTCGACGTTCTCAGAGCCGCGTTGACCGCCTCCGGCGGCTCTCCCGCAGGCAGCGGCGGCACCTCGAAGCAGAAGTCATCAGGAGGCGACGGAGAGGATTCGGGAGATACCTCGGCAGCGTCTATAGGCGCGTCCGGATCCGGCGTGCAGCGCTGGGCGGGTGTAGTCCGGTCGGTCCTGCGGCAGTTGCACGAGCCTCTGGAGAAGACGGGGCTGGTGCTGAAGAGCATCGACAAGGAGAGCGGCGGCGACCCCAACATCGTCAACACCACAGACATCAACTGGAAATCGGGAACCCCGTCTGTCGGCCTGCTCCAGGTCATCGGACCGACCTTCAAAGAGAACGCCGGACCCTACCTGAAGACCGGGCCCTTCAAATACGGAGTCAGCGTCAACCCGGCGGCCAACCTCTATTCCGGCGTGCACTATGCCAAGGGCCGTTACGGACCAGGCTGGGCTGAGCGTATGGCGGAGCCACGCGGATATGCGGTAGGCGCATGGGAGTTGCCCGCTGATGAGGTGGCACAGGTCCACAAGGGCGAGATGATCATCCCGGCCCGGCAGGCGCAGACGATCCGCCAGGCGCTGCTCCAGGATTCCGTTCCGGTGACGTCTCCGGCGGCGGAGGCGGCGCGGGCCAGTGCCGCCGGTACGCCCTCAGCGGCTGGGCCGGGCGGGGTGGTTATCCAGTTCGCCGATGGTGCGATCCGCGTGAGCATCGCGGGAGGTGCCTCAGGTCCGGCCGCATATCAGGTGGCGCAGCAGATCGTCGATTACGTCGCGGCGGATGACCGTATCAAGAGGATCGGGGCGGGGGTGTAACTCATGTTTGAGAACATCAAGGAGTTGAAGTCCGACCAGAGGGACAATGAGCCGTGGGATCGCAGGCAGACCGCGACGGCGGGTGTCTGGACGGGTGGCGGCAGGGTCGGTGAGGGAACGGATGGCTGGGGCAATGAGCTGTTCAGCCGCCGGGGTTTCATCCGTACGGCGAAGATGCCGGGTGGGACGAAGGAGTCGGACCTGCGGACCCTGCGCTTTTTGTACAACCCTTCAACGGTTGCTGTCACGCACGGGCTTGACGGGCAGAACATGCAGTTGGCGCAGTGGCAGCGCAGTGAGGATATGACGGGTACCGCACTGCTGCCGGTCAACAACTCCTGTTCGTTCAGCTTGCTGTTCGACCGGACCTTCGATGTGCTCGGGCCCCGTGACAAGCCTCCGGCGAAGTTCGGGGTGATGTACGACATCAACATGCTGTACAACATCTGCGGCATCAATCAGCAGGTGAATCCCAACGTCGGTGTCACCGTCACGCCGTACAAGGACGGAAGCGACACCTCCAAGCCGTCCCCGGACTCCGGGGAGCTGCCGACGAAAATCACGGGACCGATGCAGATGGTGCCGGTGGACATCTATTTCGGCGGTCACAACAATCTGTACTTCTACGGCTTCATCAGCAATCTGTCGATCCAGTATTCCCACTGGACGCAGGAGATGATACCGACGCGCAGCGCGGTGAGTATCACCGTGACCGGGCTTCCCAAGTGAGGTGGAGAGGACTGTGATATCGAGCCGTTCGCGGTACGCGCGTCATGTTGTGGAGCTGGTTACCAGCCCCGACGGAATCAGCCGTAGGGTTATTTCAACCGGCCCGCAGGAGACGATCAGGACCCGGGCCAGGCGGTACCGGTGGAGGGACGGAGACCGGGTGGATCTCCTGGCCTACCGGCATTACGGAGATGCCACACAGTGGTGGCGTATCGCTGACGTCAACCCGCATGTCATGGACTGGACGGAGCCTCCGCCAGGAACGATTATCAGGATCCCGCATGTCACTTAGGATGCACGCCCCGCACGCCTCGGTCGTCTACCCGAAGGTCACCTCTGTCCGCCAGTTCGTCACGGAACTGGCTGTGCACCTGAAGGAAGGCGCGCATCCTGTTGCGGAGGTGACGGTGGCGTTCTCCGCGCCGTTCCGTGCGGATATGCAGGGCTGGCTGATGGCCACCGGCCGTCTCATACCGGAAGGCGCACCCGTCCACCTGGTCTACGGTTCCGGCCCGCACCAGAGGGCCGACTTCTTCGGGTACGTGCACTCCTTCAATATCGCCTCCTCCGGCGAGGACACGAAATTCACCGCGAACACCGAGGTCACGGTGACCTACACCCTGACCGGCGCCACGAGCTTTCTCCAGACGCAGCGCAGCCGGACCTGGATCGCGGCCTCCCCTTCCCACATGGCCCGCACCATCTGCCGCGACCACCAGCTGGCCCCCATGGTCCAGCACAGCCCCACCCGTCTACCGGCCCGGTCCCAGCACTCCCAGTCCAATTTCGTCTTCCTGCGCGAGCTGGCCGATGAGTGCGGCTTGCGCCTGGTGGTCGACGGCACGCACGTGTACGTAACCGATCCGCTGGTCTCACTGCGGCAGGGGCACGAGGTGCCCGCGTTCTTCCTGACCAAGCTCCCCGGCATCCGTGACACGATCTACGATTTCCGGATGACCGGCGGTGAGCTGGACCCGGTCGGGGGCCTGCGTACCCGCTCGGAGGCGTACGGGTACAACCCGGCGACCCGTCGCATCTCCCGGGTCGTGGACCGCAGCACCGTCCAGGCCCGCACCACCAGCTACGCCACGAGGCGCCCCAGTGCCTCACAGACCTCCGCAGCGCGCAGGGCTGTCAGCCAGGCCGCCAACTCCCAGCTCTGGGTCGAGGCCAGTGCCCGGGTACGTGGTGATGCCCGGGTACGGCCGGGAACAGAGGTCTGGCTGCAAGGGGCGGGGCTGGGGCCGCGCACGGTCGGCCAGTGGATGACCCGTGAGGCCACCCACCGCCTGGTACTGCACCTGACCGACCCCCGGAAGTCCGTGTTCGAGACCTTGCTGGTCGTGGGGCGTAATCGTCTCGACGGCCTGGACTCCGTCGCCCGGTCCACGGTCCTGCCACCGCCGCGCGGAACAGCCCTGGTCCAGGGGGCGTGGCGGGCCGCGCCTGCCGGAGCCGCCCGGTGAGCACCCTGGGCATCTATCTCGGCATCGTCTCGCACACCCGTGATCCCCAGCAGCGCCGACGGGTGCGGGTGCGTATCCCCCAGCTCGCCGGACTGAGCGTCCAGCCGTGGGCCAGGCCCGCCTACCCCGGTTCCCGTATCCCCTCGGTGGGTGAGGAGACCTGGGTGTTTTTCGAGGGCGGCGATCCTGACCTGCCCGTCTATCTGCCCCGCCCCTGAACGGAGACCGCTTGTGCCGCAGCAGATGTCCGTCCCTTTCGCCCTGGACAAGAACGGCCGGGTGGCCGCCGTCGGGCGGCCGGATCAGCAGATGTCCCAGCGTGTGCGCGGCGTGGTGGCAACCGGGCTCACCGAGCGGGTGATGCGCCCTGAATTCGGCACCGACCTGGGGCCGTTCCTCTTCGAGGTGAACGACGAACTGACCCGGCAGGCTATCCGCCACACCGTTCAGGAGTCCTTGTCGCGGTGGGAGCCGAATGCGGTCATCAAGAACATCGAGCCTCTCGCCAAGGATGACGAGCAAGGTGTGAGCGACGTCTTCGTTGATGTGGGACGGACCAATGCCGATCCGGAGGAGACCGACCTCATGGAGGACGACATCACGGTCCGGCCCGGCGGCCGGGTCGACATCTACTAATAGTTTTCGCCTCATGGGCTCCACGATCTAAGGGAACCACTGTCCCGCAGATCCCGGAGCACTCATGGCCACAGGAAATTCCGTCAAGCCTGCCATCGATTACACGGCGAAGGACTTTGACGGATTCCGGGCAGCCATGCTCGCCCACGCGGCACAGATATTCCCTGAATGGACGGCTGCGGAGAACGCCGCCGATGACGATGACGCCTATGCCGCCGACTTCGGCGTGGTCATGGTGGAGCTCCTGGCCCACCTGGGTGACATCCTCTCGTACTACCAGGAAGCCGCCGCCCGCGAGGCGTTCCTCTCCACGGCCACCCGCCGCGACTCCATCATGGAGCTCGCGCGCATGCTCGGATACACCCCGGACGTGGCCTCGCCGTCCTCGGGCAGCGTCGCCCTGGCCACCGAGGAATCCCAGGCGTCCGACGTCCTCGTGCCCCGGGGCACGAAGATCACCACCGAGTACCTCCCCGAGCTGGACGGGCCCCTGGTCTTTGAGACCGCTCAGGATGTGACCCTGCCTGCCAAGGGCGCGGCCACGCTGTCCGTCGGCGTCACCGAGGGGATCACCGCAGGCACATCACCCCTGACCGTCATGCGCCGCACCGCCCAGGAGCACACGGTGGCGGTCGAGCCGCTCGGCACCTCCACCGGCCTCGCCGACCAGCACCTCGCCCTGGCGCAGACCCCCGTCATCCCCGGCACAGTCCGCCTGTTCACCGATGACGGTGACGACGCCACCGAATGGCGTCAGGTGGACTCCCTCCTGGAATGGGGCCGACTGGACAAGGTCTACACCGTGGCCACCGGCGCCGATGGTACGACGTCCGTCGTCCTGGGCGACGGCATCACCGGCGCCGTCCCCGCGCTCGGCCAGCCGCTGTACGTGACCTACCGGACCGGCGGCGGCAGCAGGGGGAATCTGGCCGCCGGATCCCTGGTCGACCTCATGGACGGCCTCACCGGGGTGTACATCGTCTCCTCCTCGGCCATGACGGGCGGCCGGGATCCCGAGACGCTGGAGTCCATCCGCGCCAACGCCCCCCGGGCCCACCGCACGCAGGACCGGGCCGTGAGCCTGCGCGACTACGCCGACCTGGCCCTGGCCGTGCCCGGCGTCAGCAAGGCACGTGCACTCGCCCGCCAGACCACCTCCGTCCAGGTACGCATCGTCACCGCCCGCAACGGCACCCCGACGCCGGAACTCCTCGACCGCACCGAGCGTTTCCTCCAGCAGCGCGCCGTGGCCGGAGTCAACGTCAGCGTCTCCCCGGGGGCGCTGGTGCGCGTGCACATGGGGGCCAAGGACGCACCGATCGTGCTGGGCCTGTACCCCAACCACCGGCGCGAGGACGCGCTCCTGGCCGGAACGCAGGCGCTCCAGCAGCTGCTCTCCGACACCGGCACCGCATTCGGCATGTCGCTCCCGGTCAGCCGCGTCTACGGCCTCCTCGACGCCATCCCGGGCGTCGAATACGTCAAGATCCCTTTCCTGACGCGCGACGGCGCGGTGCAGAGCGGGGCGCAGGACATTGTCTGCCGGGACTGGGAAATCCCCGTCCCCGGAAACCTCTACCTTGTGACCGACGGAGGTCTTTGATGCCCTCGCACTACCCCCAGGCCGTCCGCCGCTGGCCCAAGCACACCAATCAGCGCGACTACGTCATGGCGGAAGACGTCAACGAAATCCAGGACGAAATCCAGGGCATCAGCACCACACTCGGTGTCCTGCCCACCGAGTACCAGGACTCCAAGGGCAAGACCACCCACTACACCACCGTCGACTCCCGCCTGGACAACATCCAGCGGGACATCGAAAAAATCAAGTACTACCAGGACGGTCTGCTCGACGCCGCCAAAACCGGCTGGAACCTGCCCGTCGCCTCCATCCGGTCCTCCGGCACCAGCGTCCCGCAGACCGTCAACCAGACCAGCCCCAACTCCCCGGTAGAGGACTGGTGGCCGCTGCTGTACGACGCCCCGGTCATCGACCCTCTGGGCATCGCCAAGCGCCCCACCTACTACCTGACCTGCCCGCAGACAGGATGGTGGGTCGTCTCGGTGCGCACCATGATGTGGGTGCCCCGGCGCCAGCCCGGCACGCAGTCCACCGACCACGCGATGTTCACCCGTATCCACATCGACGGTGTGAGCAAGGACGTGGCGACCGACGGTGACTCGGCACCTCTGGGCACCAACGGCTACCACCGCAACAACCCCACCTACGCGGGCCCTTGGTATCAGGGCGAGAAGCTGAGCGTCGAGATCCGGCACATGGGCAACAAGTCGATCGCCAACGCCCCGGTCAATGACCCCATCGGCGCTCAGACGGTCTACACCTGGATCGGGCTCACCTACATCCGGGCACTGCCCGAGCAGTTCACCAAACGGCCGGACTGGGACGTCGACCCCCTCGGCATCTGACCCCACCACATCCCCGGAAAGGAGGCGACCATGGCCGTCTACGGACTCGACTTCTACGCACAGGCAAAATACGGCATCGACATCCCCGTGCAGTACAGCGTGGAACCGGTCACCGCCGTGCCCACCGCACCCGGCACCGTCCACCTCCACTGGTCGCCCTCCAAAGAGGACGACTGGACGCTGCTGCGCCTGGTCCGCAACCCCCTGGGACTGCCCGGCGACGCCACCGACGGTGACGTCCTCCTCGAATCCGGCCACGACGGACTGACCGCCAGCTACCTCGACACCAACCTCACCCAGGGCCGCCTCTACTACTACTCGGTATTCGTGGCCACCCCGCCCGACCCCGGCACTACCGGCCCCGGCACCTGGATCAGAGCAGGCAACACCGCCGCCCTCGCCGTGGGCGACCACCGCTACGCGGAGCGCATGTACCACCTGATGCCCCGGGCCTACCGCACCGCCCTGCACGAGGTCACCGGGTACGAGGACGGCATCACCAACCAGACCCTCTTCACCTTCCTCAAGATCCTCGGGTTCCAGTACGACACCATCAAAACCGAGCTCGACCTGCGCACCCGCATCCACGACCAGCGCTACAGCACCCTCACGCAGACCCAGCACACCGCCGAATCCCTCGGGGTCGAACCCGCCCTGTCCCCCCGCCCCGCGCTGCGCCGCACCCGCGTGCACAACGCCACCGCCACCGCACGGGCCAAAGGCTCACCGGACGGGCTGCGCCGGATCATCCGCGACCTGACCGGCTGGGACGCCACCATCGACAACACGCCGAACCTGCTGGTCGACCAGGACCAGTCCGGCCTCTGGCACCCCACACTCCAGGACTGGAAACCCGGCATCCGCTACGCCGAAGGCGAGTACGTCCAGTACGGCGCTGCGGTGTACAAATCCAAGGGCTCCAGCAGGACATACGGTGCTGCCCAACTCCTGCCACCGGTCGCCATCTCCTCCCAAGGGCGCGTCCGGCGCCAGAGCTACATGGGCGAGCGCGCCTTCGCCGAAGACTTCAAACTCGGCGACTCCTTCACCCTGGAATTCGACGTCGCCACCGCAGGCGAGTACGACGCCTACGGCATCTACACCACCAGCCACGACTTCGCGATCTGGGACACCGAGCTCGACGGCACCAAAGTCAACACCGGATTCGGCGGCTACAGCCCCTACGTCATGCCCGTCGGCGTCAGCCTCGGACGATGGACCCTCACGGCGGGAAAGCACCGGCTCCGTTTCGTCTCCACCGGCAAGAACGACACCTCCACCGGGTACCAGATGGGGGTCAACCAGTGGACGATCACCCCCACAGGAACGCTGCGGGCTGCTGACGTCCCACCCCAGGGCCACCCCGACTCGGCCCTCTTCTGGTCCCAGGAACCCACCCCGCGCGACTGGGCACTGGAACGCAACCCCCTGACTCTGGACCCCTCCACCTGGATGCTCTTCAAGGACGCCACCCTCGGGCGCCTGCCGACGGGCAGCCTGGGCATCCAGACCGGAGCCACCGCCGTCGAGGGCCCCTACTCCGGCACCAGCCTGACCTTCACCGCCCCCGAGGACGGCCAGTCCTACACCCTCTCCTCCGTCGCCAACGCCCAGATCCGCCCCTGGACCCCCACCACCGACTACACCCTCGGCAACCTGGTCACCTACCAGGACACCACCTGGGAAGCCATCGCCTCCGTCACCGACGGCCAGGAACCCGGCCACAGCCCCGCCCACTGGCGCCCCTCCCTCATGACCACCAACCGCGCCACCCCCGACTCCTCCCTCATCACCAGCTACGGCATCCCCCTGCGCCCCCTCCACGACTGGACACCGAACACCCCCTACCAGCCCGGCGACCTCGTCATCCACGGCCGCTACCGCTACCAGGCCGTCCTCGCCAGCACCGCCACCCCGCCCAGTACCGGCCCGCACGACAACCGCGCATGGTCCTACGCCGGGCCCAACACCGACATCATCACCGCCAGCGCCTACGCCCGGTTCGCCGACGGGAAGCCATTGCCGGACCTGGCCGTCGACGTGTGGTGGTACGGCGACCAGTCCGACTACCTCACCTGGAGCAGCCGCGCCACCGCCGCTGCCGTCCTGGACCGGTTCGACTCCCACCGCACCACCCTCTCCGGCGCACCGGTCAGCACCACCCCCACGTCGTGGATCACCGGAGGCGGCACCTGGTCCGCCCAGGAAGGCGCCGCCCGCCTCGCTCCGGCGACGGCACCGGACGGCACCTACTGCGCGTACGCGCTCTTCGAGCCGCCGCCCCTGTCCGGCACCGCACCGGGCAGCCAGCCCTTCACGGTGTCCGCCACGTTCGTCAGCAGGCCCGCCGACCCCACCGCCCATCAAGGGGTGGCTCTCTCGGCCAAGCCGGACCTGGCCTCATTCACGCTGGCGGCCCGGGACGGCCTCTACCGCGCGTGGCTGGCCAGCGGGAAATACACACTCACCAAACTGGGCACCTACCCCGAGGTCAAGGACGGCGAGCGCATCACCGTCTGCTACGAGAAAGGCCAGCTGGTGGTGAAGAAGTCCGCCGGTGACGGATACCAGATGACCGACCTGCTCACCCTCAAAAATCCCGAGATGACAGGCACATACCTGGGGTTCGTGGAGATCAAGGGACAGACATGACCGACCTCAGCATCAACGGCCCGGCAACCCTGACCGCCATCAGCGCCATACCTGCCCTCACCGTGGAAATCCCCGCCCTCTCCACCACCCTCAGCACCGCCTTCACCGGCAGCGCCCGCCTCAGCCAGGCATCCGCTTTCGGCGCGCTCACCGACCTCGGCGTCACCCCGTTCGCCAGCACCACCGCAGCCCTGCGCACCCCCTGGGTCGACCCCGCCGCCGCCATGACCGTCAACCACGGCGTCACCGACACCAGTAACGGATGGCGTCGTACCTACCTGACCACCACCGTGCCGCAAGGCCGCAACACCGGCGCACCGGCCGGAACCACCCGGGGCGCCGCCTACGCCGCACTCGCCGTACGCCTGCCCAACCTGCCCAAGGGCAGCATGCCCCAGCTCAACTCCGTCATGGTCGAGCGGCACACCACCGCCAACCTCCTCGACCACGACGCCGCCTACCACCTCAATGCCCTGTGCTACACCGGCAACGGCTGCACCGTTGCCCTCTCCGGCGACCGGGTCCTGGTCGGCAACCGCTCCCTGAAATGCACCGTCACCACCCCGGCCGCCCCCGAGATCGGCCCCATCCCCACCTTCGCCGCCCTCGCCCAACTCCCCGACAACCCACCACCGCTGGTGTTCTCCGTATCGGTCGCAACCTCCTTCGCGGAGAGCTTCAGCGTCCGCGCCGCCTTCTACGACGCCGTCGGCACCACCCTCTCCTCCACCGACGCAGGGCAGACCTTCACCACACGGGGCACCTACGCCTGGACCCCCGGATACATCACCGTCACCCCGCCCCCCACCGCCGTGTACGCCAGCGTGGTCCCTGTCCTGCGCCCGTCGGCAACGTTGCAGGTGGGGGAGAGCATCTACACCGCAGCCCACGCCATCCGCTACCAGTCGCTGACCGCACCGCGCACCGGGAAAACCGGGTACCGGCCCGCCCGCCACATGACCATCAACCTGCACGCCGACCGGATCAACCTGGCACGCAACCCCTCTCTCACCACCAACACCCCCGGGATCTGGCGCAACTGCACCCCCGAAGCCGAAACGAGCGCGGCCGTCACCCTGGCCGTGGGCCGCACCCGCCCCGGCGCCGCCGTCTTCCGGGCCACCCCGGCAGCCAGCGAAACCGTGCACCCTGAGGGCACACGTATCGGCATCGGCAGCACCGTCGGCCAGCAACCCCTGACCACCACACTGGAGATCATCAACACCGGACGCCAGCACATCCTCTCGGGATACATCCGCGAGCAGCCCGACAACACCCTCCCCGTCCGCCCCTTCGTCAGAATCACCCAGGACGTCCCCGGCACCGGCCCCGTCACCACCGTCCACCGGGGCATCTCCACCGCAGAGGTCCGTGCCCAGTACCCCCAGCACGTCGACGGGGAATGGGTACGCGTCTGGGCCGTCATCACCCCGCCACCCGGCAGCCCGAAATGGCTCAGCGCATGGTTCGGCCCCGCTCCCGAAGACTTCACCGCCAGCGCGGTCAGCAGCTTCCACCTCGACGACGTCCAGCTCGAAGAAGGCGCCGCCCTCCAGCCCTATTTCGACGGCGGCGCCCACACCGCCGACTACCTCTGGGAAGACACCGGCCCCGCAGCCGCAGACTCCGGCGAATACACCCGCAGCCACTACTACCGAGACCGCCGCACCATCCAGCGCCGACTCAAAGACACCCTCACCGACCACATCCAGCACGGCACCCCCTACGACCTCACCTACGCCACCGCACCCACACCCGCACCCACCGAGCCACTGCCACCCCTTGCGGGCCGACCCAGCGCATCCCTGCCGCCCGTCGCAGGCGTGCGCGCCACCCAGGTCAACTCCCGCTCAGCAGTGGTGCACTGGAGCGCCCATGAAGACACCGGCCGCAGCATCATCGTGCGCAAGGCAGGCCGCCCGGACACCGTCCGCGCACCCGGCGCCAGCGGAGTCCTCCTCAGCGACCTGACCCCCCAGACCCTCCACCACATCACCGTCCTGCGCCGCAACGACGCCACCGGAGCCGAATCCGCCCCCACCACACTCACCCTGCGCACGACCCGCACCGCATGGCCCGAGGGCCTGCGCAACGAAGCCGCCGACCCGTCCTTCGAACTGTCCGCTCCGCAGAGCGGTGGCCAGGTCGGCACATGGACCATCAACCGCGAAACCACCCCGGTCGGCCTGGCCGTCGACACCACCCTGGCCCTGACCGGACAGCGCAGCCTGCGCATGACGTCCCGGGCCGACGGCGCTGGCTACGGCATCAGCATGTGGCCGCACCGCCGCACCGTCGTCCCCGGCCAGCAGTGGACCCTCAGCGCCTGGGTACGCTCCACCACCGCCCGCCCGGCAGAGATCTGGATCCGCTGGTGGGCAGAGGGCGGCACCACCAACATCGCCATCAGCGACAAGGCGGCCACCCTCCCCGCCAACACCTGGACCTACCTCACTGTCACCGCCACCGCCCCGCCCGGCGCAGACCGGGCCTTCGGCCACTTCCACTTCCCCCAGCAGGCCGCAGGAGAGACCTACTGGATCGACGGTGTCAGTTTCACCCGCACCCCCGGACCTGTCGAATACGCCGACGGCAGTGTCCCCGGATGGGAATGGAACGGGCAGGATGCCGACCGCACCTCTCACTACATCGGCATACCCGGTGAACACACCACCCCCGGACGGCTCCAGATCACCGACATCGGCGCCTACAGCGCCACCATCATCTGGGACCCGGCCAACCCCACCAACCTCCAGCGCAGCATCATCATCCGCCAGGGCGACCAGACCCTCGCCGAAGTCCCCAAAGCCACCGGCTACATGCGCCTGACCGGCCTCAAGCCCTCCACCGACTACACCTACACCGTCACCCAGCGATACGAGGACGGACAGGAATCCGGACCGCAGCGCCTGGTCCTCACCACCCAGGCCGACACCTGGACCAAGGGCCTGGTCAACGGCGCCCCCAACCCGAACTTCGAATACGGCGCGCTCACCGGCAACCGCCTCGGCCCCTGGTCCGCCGACCAGCCCACCGCCACCCTCAGCCTCAGCAGCACCGCCTTCACCGGAACCCGAAGTCTGGCCCTGCGCGGACAGGCCGGAACAACCACCGCCCTCACCCACGCCGGTCAGACCCAGCCCACCACCGAAGGCGACACATGGACCGCCTCCGGCTGGGTCTACAGCACCGTGGCCGCCACCACCCACACGGCACTGCGCTGGCAGGACTCCACCGGCGCGGACGTCCTCCTCCAGCAGAGCACGGGCATCCCCCTGCTCCCGGGCGAATGGCAACGCATCACCGTGACCGGCAAGGCACCGGCAAAAACCACGCAGGTCCACGCCCTGTTCGTCTTCGACAACCAGACCGACGGCGAGAGCTACCAGGTGGACGCCGTCATGCTCACCAAGACCCCCGGGCCCGTCGAGTACGCCGACGGAGACACCACCGGATGGCGCTGGAACACCACCCCCGGCACCACCAGCACCTATGTGGACGACGGCGCACCCCCAGCCCCCCTCAACTTGCAGGTGCTCCGCAAGAGCGAGAAAGACCTGTCGGTCACCTGGGACCAGCCGCCCGCCGACCGGGCCCTCACCGCCCGCCTGTGGCTGGGCGGGGTAAAACAGTGGGAGGGCGACGCGGCAGTGCGCAGCGTGCGCTTCACCGGCCTCACCCCGGCCACGGCATACACCGTCGACGCCGCCTACTTCGACGCGGCCAGAGGCAAGGAGTCGCCGAAGAGCACCCTCAACGTGACCACCGACCCAGCGAAATGGCCGGTCGGACTCGTCAACTACGCACCCGATCCCGGATTCGAGTATCTCAAGCGGGACGCCAACGGCCTGATCGGCGGCATCTGGACCCTCAACCGGGACACCCGGATCACCGAGCTGGACATCAACACCACCAACGGCAAGCACTTCCTCCAGTACACCGCCCGCGACGGCGCCTACGTGGCCGCCACCCACAACCCGAAACGGATCGCCGTCGTGCCGGGGGAGACATGGACAGCCAGCGCGTACTTCCTCGGGCTCAACACCGACAAGAAATGCAGCATCGTCTTCATCTGGTGGGACAAGAACGGCAACGAGCTCCCCCACGCCGCCATGACCCCGCAGACGGTGCCCAAGGGCGCATGGAACCGGCTCTCCTTCACCGACACAGCCCCGGCGGGCGCCGTCGAGATGTACACGATGTACCGCTTCGGCGACCCCACCGACCTCACCAAGAAGGGCGAGTTGTACTACCTGGAGAACGTCATGGTCACCCGGGGTGCCCAGACCTACCCGGCGGCGTCCGGAGACACCGAGGACTGGGAATGGATCGGTGGGCCCGGTGGGACCAGCAGGTACAAGGGCTGGCCCGGAGCCCAGCAGCCCGCGAAATCCGCATAGCAAGACCCCCAGGACGGGGGAGGGGGGCACACGTCCTGGGGGTCTGATGCGGAGGCGGGGAGGGCCTCTGAAAAGAGCGTAGCGAGGAGGGTGCTGAACATGTGAACGGACTTCTCGCGCAGAGTGGCTATCAACTGCCAACCCCTTGTTGGTGTGGGCCAGTTCATAGCACGCGCGGGAATGAAACGCCGAGCCCCGCTGGTTTCTCTAACCGTTCCCGCCGCCTCAGCCACCGCTCAACCTGGCGGCGGAACGCTGGCAGGTCATGCTTCCCTGCCAGCCCTCACAGAACCGACCACCCCCTACAGGTGCGGCAGAACAGGGCGCAGGCAATACCCCTCCCCCCCTCTGCCGTTCCGACCATGACGCCCACCTGGGACGGAGGCACATGGGCTACCACCCAGGTGCCTCGCCGGATGGTGCGGCCTTGCTCCGGAAGCCGGGAGCAGGAGCGCTGATGCACACTGAGCCGTAAGGGATTCAGGTCCGAACCGGTGGGCCCGACGAGGACGGCTACGGCGAGAAGTGTGTCAGGCGGCGTGCCTCAGCCCATCCGCACCTGTACGACCTTCAGCGGTTCTGGATGGAATGCAAGACGTCTCTCCATGGCCCGAACGTAAAGGCTTCCCCGGGCAGCGGTACAGCCAGGTGATCGGCGATAACACCCCTCTGAACCGGCTGCCGAGCCGCACGCGGCACAAGCCCAGGACGGCAGCAGAACAGTGCTTATCAACTTGCGGAAATGAGTTGATCCCCAGTTGAGCCAGGGGCCTCCCGCTGCCTAGTCTCCGGTGTCAGGCAGCAGCTTCTCTGCACCAGATGAAAGGCCCCGGGATGCCACGCGGACACGGCAGGATCGACGCCGAAATATGGGACAACCCCCAATTCCTGAAGCTCGACGAAAAGGCGCAGCGGCTCTATTTCTTCGTCGTCTGCCAGCCCGATGTCACTCACGCGGGCATCCTGCCCCTGACCCTCAGCCGCTGGGCACAGACAGCCAGCGGGCTGACTCCCGCCAGCCTCCGCGAGACCCTCCAGGCCCTCGTCCACGCCGACCTCGTCGCCGTGGACCACACCACGGACGAACTGCTCATCTGCGGCTATGCCCGTCTCACGAGGACCTGGAAACAGCCGCGCGTGATGGGAGCCATGGTCCGCGCCGCCCGCCAGATCACCTCACCAACCCTGCGGGCGCGACTCCTGGCTGATGTCGAGCGCCTCCCCCTGAGCGACCTCGCAGACGTCACCACCGGCACGGCCCCGTCCGTCCGGCAGCAGGTCATCCTGCACGTCCAGACCCTGTGCGCCGAACTCACACCCCCCACCGCACCCCCCTCACGAACCCCCTCGCAACCCCCGTCCCCAGCCCCTTCCTCCACTGCTCCGCAGACCGCCCCACAGGCCCCCGCACTGGCGGACCAGATCCTGGCCGCATGGTGGGAGCGCTACGGGCGCCGTACCGCACAGGGCCGGAGGTCCGTGCGCGCGACCATCGCCGACGCCCTCGACAACGGCAATGACCCCCGCGAGCTGTGGCGCGCCATGGAGCGGCTCGGCGAGCTCAGCAAGCCCGTCACCGGCGGCACCCTGACCTACGCGTATGCCGAGCTCCGCAAGCCGTCCAGGCCCTCCGGCACTCCTCAGCTGCCGGGCGGCCTGCACCCCACCGGCACGGACCGCCGCGTCGCCGACCACTACGCCCTGATCGCTGAGATGGACCGGGAGACGCGATGACCCCCGCCGAAGCCGGGCGCCTCCTGGCCCACTGCGCCGCATTCGACAACCGGCAGCCCTCCCGCGCCGCGAGTGAGGGATGGTCCGCCGCCCTGCGCGATGTCCCGTTCGACGAGGACGCCCTGGCCGCCGTCGCCCGCTACTACGGCACCCCGCCACGCGACCCCGGACAGCGCCTGTGGATCCAGCCGCACGACGTGCGCACCCTCCGCAAAACGATCCGCAGCGAACGCCTGGAGAATTTCTCCTACGACGGCGACCCCGACGAAAGCCCCCAGCAGTACCTCACCCACCGCCGCCACCAACTGGCCGCCGTCGCATCCGGCCGCCAGCCCTCTCCCTCGGCACGCCCGGCCCTCACCGGCCCGCCGCACCCGCAGCTCGCCCGCTTCCTCGAAGGCGTCGGCCACACGGTCGAGAACGGCTCGGCAGCCGAGCAGGTCGCCGCCGTACGCCGCCCCGGCCCGCTCGGCAGGGACTGCCCCACGTGCAGCGCACGGACAGGCCGACCCTGCCGCACCCCCGGAGGCAAGCCCCGCGCTGCGCACCGCCACCGGGTGGACGCCGCGCTCGGCCACCCCGCGCCGGATGCCGGGACGACGGAGCGCGAGATGGAAAGGCGCCGCGATGCCTCCCGCCGCTACCTGGAGAACACTCACGCGCAGGACGCTGCGTGACGTGGGAGAAGCTGCTGGCGGAGGAACTGCCCACGGGAAGCTTCGGGGGCCCTCGGTCGCCAGAGCAGCATGCGCAGGATGCCGGTTCCGGGCGCACGCCTGACCCCAGGGCGGCGGAGCACCGGGCGGTGATGGAGGCAGAGTTGGCGGCCTGGTACCAGCGCCCCCGCTCCCGTAATCCGATGTGACATACGGCACGCGGCCGGGAGGTTTAAGCCCCGTCAAACACATCGTCAGTATTCGCGGAGCGTTTGGTCCAGCAGTAGCAACGCCTCCCGGAACACCAAACGTTTGGCTCTGCTAACGAAAGCGTTTGACCGGAATTCTTCATTAGCAGGGCACCAACAGGGCTGTTGTAGTGTCGTCGGTGTCGGGAGGAGATATCCCGAACCCACTTCTGCGGCTGAATGCGCGCCGCCTAACCCGCGCCCGCCGACGTATCCTCAGGAGCACCCTCATGCCTTTTTTCGATGCCGACACCCCTGATGCAAGCAGCAGCCAGAATGAAGCCCCTGAAGCCGCCTTCCGGGGAAAGGCAGCCAAGTGGGCACTCATCAAGTCGCGGATAGAAGCCGAGACCAGGATCCTTGAGAACCTGAAGAAGTCCCTTTCCGCCGATCTCCAGGAGTTCGGAATCCGGGACGCCAACGGCTCCTACATCATCGACCTCGGCACTTCCTACGAGGTCTCGGGAAAACCGTTCACGGCACTGAAGTTGGAGTGCTCCCGGCGGCGTACGGCCGACGAAGACACCGCCGAGCGCATCGCCCTGGAGAAAGGGCTCCTCGACCGGCTCTTCCCTCACCGCCGGACCTTCGACCCGCAGGAGGTCCACGTCCTCCTCCAGGAGGACCTGCTGACGGAGGACGAGGTCGACGCCATCTTCCCCGAGGAGACGTCCTACCGCTTCGTCCGGGCAGGCCAGTGATGGCTGGAATCCGGCACTTCAAGTCCGTCGAAGGCAACACCCAGAGCGGCGACGTCCACGCCTACTACCCGGGTTCCTCCCGCCGTATCCGTGCCGTCGATCCTCACACCATGCAGCTCGTGGCTCCCACGCCCGTCGAGCCCACCTGGGACGCCCAGCCCCGCCTCCTGCGCGTCGGCACCGAATGGCGCGAGTTCTTCACCATCGGCCAGCTCGCCAGCGCCCTCCACCGCTCACCCGTCACCATCCGCAAATGGGAGAGCAGCGGCATCATCCCCGCCCCTACCTTCGTCATCAAGGGCAAGAGCGAGCGCGGAAACCGACGGCTCTACACCCGCGAGCAGGTCGAAGGCATACTGCGCATCGCCGACGAGGAGGGGATCCTTCATCACCAGGGGGAGGGCATCCACATCTCCGACACCAAATTCTCCGAGCGGGTGATCGAGCTCTTCCACGCTCTTGCCGCCCGGCCGCAGAGCCAGGACCAGGCTGCGTGAGCCGCCGCAAGCACGCGCCACCGCGAGGCAAACACCCTCAACGGCATTAGAGGGACCATGAGATGTCTCCTCGAAACGCTGCGGACCGCCACTGAGGAGACCACGTTCACCCGCACCGGCCCCGGCCTGCACCGGCCGCACCGCCCAAGGACTTGACTCATGCCATATCCCCGATATGCAGACCAGAACCAGCCCAGCGCCCCCAGGCACCACGACGCCGAGCACGACACACCGCCCGGATACGTTGATCCCACCACCCCGGCATACCAGCCCCCCGCTCAGGACCAGCACACCGCCACCGAAGGCGCCCAGGCGGCGCACGGGGGATGGGACGCCTACGACCAGGTCGCCGGACCCGGAGAAACCAGTTACGAAGCGAAGAACGCCCTACGCCTGCAACTCTCCAGCATCCCCACACTTTTGAAGGTGCTCGCAAACGAGCCCTTCGACAGCTATCACATCCACTGGTTCCGGGAGTTCACCACAGGACGCCGCTCCTTTCGGGGCCGCGCCACCGGATGCCCCCCATGCGACGACCTCGGCCACCGTCCCCGGAAGGTCGCAGTATTCAACGTGGCCTGCTACGACGAGGCCAAGGGCACCTGGGAAAACGGGGTCTGGGAGGCAGGCAAGACCGTAAGCGACCAGCTTCGCGCCTTCGCCAACGACCGCAAGCGCGGACCTCTGACCAATCCCGTCCTGTACTTCGCCGTCTCCAAGACCGGCGCAGGCACCGAGACGAAGTACCACGTGGAGACGGTCAAGGCTCGCGACCTGGAGGAGGACTGGGGTGTACGTCCGCCCAGTCAGGACGATGCCGCACGGCTGCTCCAGGGAGTCCAAACCGAGGCATGGGAGCGGCACAACAGCGTCGCTGAGCTGCGGGAGGCTGTCGCCCGCGCACTCGCCGAAGCCAACAACCAACCGCCCGCCGCATAGACCCAGGAATACGCCGTGACTGAGCCGTTCATCGCCGCCACTGCCAGCTCGCTCCAGACCGAGCTCCTCATGGACTCCGTCGAGACGATCGACGAGAACCTCCTTGCGCTCCTGGAGCGCCTCGGGCAGCCCCGGCGCAGCCCAGACGTGCTGGATATGGAAGCCAGGGCATCCCAGGCCCGGATGGAACTGGTCGCCCCCCTGCGGCCTCTGATCGAGATGTACTGCCGCCTGTGGGCCGAGGGCGCGTACCAGCTCGCCCCTGAAGACGCTGCGCACGTCGACAAATCCACGGAAGAATGGGAGCAGGCGGTCACCCAGATCGTCAGCCAGATGAACGCGCTGTCCGTGGCCATCGTGGCGAATCTGATCGACAAGGGTGTCATCACACACGCACCGCGCCGGGTCCGCCGGTGAGCGGATTCTGGGACCGGGTCGTCGGCAGCGGGGCCCCCGCCACACCCGGACCCGCCGTCTCCGCACCTCCTCCCCGGCACCTCAGGCCCGCCCCCGCCACATCACCCTCGGTACGCCAGCTGTCCACCTGCCCCGGGTGCGGCTCCGGCCACTACATGGCCCCGCCCAACGCCCCCCAAAATCCCCGGTGCTTCGACTGCGGCTATCCCAAGCTGCACTCCACCAGCGGACTGATAGCCGGACCCTCGGACGGCCCACCCACCCCAGCCCGCAACCAGTCCCCGGGCAGCCAGAGCATTCACCAGATCGTCAACCGCGTCAGCTAAAGGAACCCTGTGACCAGTCAACTCATTACGGTTGAACAGTTGTTGGTGCTCGCTAACCGGGCCGAACGCCCCGGCGGTCTCACAGCGCCCGAAGCCGACCGTCTGCGGCGCGGAGTCCAGGCACTGGCCGGTCGGCCCGCATCGCGCCGCCCACGGCCCTCAAAGGGGCCGCAGCGGCGCGCAGCGGAGGCGCTGCGGCTGCGGACCGCTCTCGCCCGGCTCCACCAGCCGCTGCTCCGAGGCGGCATCGAGGTGTGCACCGAGTGCTCCGGCTGGAACGGACAGCGCTGCCGGGGGCTCATCACGCCGTGGCCCTGCCCCACCGCCGACACCGCCAAGCTCGACCTGGTGCGTGCGAGCTGACTGGCGTGCCCTCTGCGCTCTCCTTTGCCTTCCGGGTGCCTCACCAGGGGGATGCGGGGAAGCGAATTACCGTGCCGCGAAGGCGGTCATATTCACTAAGGAGCCGGACATGGCCGACGAGCATGTGACGATGGAAACCCTGGAATCGCTGGCCCTCGCATGCGAAGAGCGTGCTGAGCAGCTGGGCTCCACATACGCCACGGAGGAGGACATCGGCACGGCCCGAAGCCTGTCCGAAGTAGCCGACATCCTCAGAAACATGGCGCTTGACTGCCTGGCCTGAGCAGCTCGCGATCAGTGCCCTGGAGACGCACGATGTCTCCAGGGCACTGTGCTGCCATGACCCGGAAATCCTTTACCTGTCCGTGATGCAGGTGAGTAACTCCCGCACGCGACATGCGAATTACCCACCGCATAGTGTCACCCGCAGACAGAGCACCAGAAGCACTACAAACTGGGGGATCCCATGAGCATCGAGATCTACTTGTGGGTCCTGATCGGATCGCTCGTCCTCAACGCGATCGTCATCCTGATCAACACCTTCGGGGACCGCCGTAGCCTGACACGAATCCTCGACCGCCTCGACGCCATGGACGATGGGCAGCCCACACCGGACGAGCGGTGAATGGCACTCTTCTCCCGCAAGAAAGCACCCGACTGGAGCGCCAACGGCATCCCGGCCCTCGAAGCCAAGTGCCGCAAGTCCCGGACCCCTGACGCAAACCACGACCCGTGGTTCGACGACCCGGACGAGGCCCGTGCCATTTGTAACGGGGAAGCCGACGGAGTCGTCTGCCCCATGCGCCAGGAGTGCCTGACCCAGGCAATGATCAACAACGAGCGGCACGGGGTCTGGGCAGGACTCACCGAAATCCAACTGGTATGGATGCGCAGGAAATTCCGTCACCAGCCGCATCACTGGCATGTCGAGAACGCGATCCCGCACGAGGAGCTCGTCCAGCGTGAAGCAGCTTCCCAAGACACCCGCCCTCCGGCGCAGGAAAACCCCCGCCCCCGTCAGCTTGAACTCCCATTTCGAGTCACGCCGGACGGACAAGTCCTTCTTGTCTGAGGCCCGCGCACACGTCATCACCCAGCACCAGGCCGACACATCACGACGGCAGGACATCATCCACCCGTCGGAGATGGCCAAGGCCGACTGGTGCCCCCGCGCCACCTATCTCCGCATTGAGACAGGCGTTCACCACAGGAAGACCTTCGGCTTCCAGACCCTCAACGTCTTCGACACTGGCCACGAGGCCCACCGGAAATGGCAGAACCGCGCCTGGCAACTCGGCTGGCTCGAAGGGAACTTCAAGTGCCTCCACTGCGCGCATATCTGGTGGGCTGTCAGTCCCGCTTCATGTGACGGGTGCTCCAGTACCGCCCTGGAGTACGCCGAAGTCCCCGTCAAGGATATTGCGGGATTCCAGATCGCCGGGCACGCCGATGGCCTGCTCAGGCCGATCCGGAAGCTTCTCGAAATCAAAACGGTGGGGGAGGGGACCTACCGGTTCGAGTACCCCAGACTCCTGGCCAGGCACACCCTGACCCTGCCGGACGGCTCCGAGATGGTCGATCTCAAGAAGGTCTGGGCAGATACCCGTACCCCCTTCCCGTCGCACATCCGCCAGGGCCAGATCTACATGTGGCTCGCCCGCAAGGCCGGGATCGACATCGACGGCATGGAATACATCTATGAGTCCAAGTTCAACCAGGACGTGAAGTCCTTCACCGTCCAGGCGAATCCCGACGCAATCGCCGACCGCATCGCCATGGCCCACGACATCAAACAGCGCCTGGGTACCCACAATCCGCCACCGTGCCCGCACGGAGGATGCGGTGACTGCGCTCCCTACACAGAAACACCCCCACCCCCACGCCGCCGTCACCGGACCACCTGACCACCGCGCCCCCGTCGACAACCGAGGACGCGAGCCCCGCGCCCACCGCGATGCCCATGCCAGCGCGCGTGCCTGCCTCCTCACCAGCAGACCACCACACGGACCACAGCAGCATCCCACCAGCCAGGAGGACTCGTGACCGGCCTCGCAATCGGCCAGCTCTGGATGTGCAAAGACCCCCGCAGGGCCGGACGCACCCTGAAAATCACCGCATTCGACCACGAGCACGTCCACGCCGTTGTCACCGACAATACGTTTTCAGTCCGGGAACGCGTCCGCGCCGGATACAAAAAACTCGACAAGCGCGGACACCGCACCACCATCCTCACCCGCCGCTTCTCCGCAGACCTCTACCGCCTCCTCCCGCCAACAGGCGCACAGAACGACAGCGGTGTGCTGCGGCTGCCCCAGACCTGTACGGACTACGGGCCCCACACCTGGACCCCGATCCAGATCCTCGGACTCATGGAACGGGGAGCCGTCGTACGCCTGGTGTGCACGAAGTGCTACGCCCACACCCAGAAGCAGTCGGCATACGTGCCCGCTTCCCCACACCGCAAGATCGGCTGACGGCCGCCATGCACCCCTTCATCGGTATCGATCAGAGCTACTCCGGATTTGCCTTCGCCGTCTACTGCCACCCCAGTGAGGTCTACGAGACCAGAACTCGGAAGTGGGAGACGAAGAACTACATGTCCCAGTCGGACCGGCTTGCCCGCATCTACCGGGATGTGCAGATGCTGCTCTCCGAGGTGTGCTACGCCCACGGAGGGATTTCCCTGGTCGCTATGGAAGGCTACGCCCACGGGGCAAAGTTCCAGCGCGAGGCCCTGGGGGAGCTCGGCGGCATCGTCAAATTGGCGATAGCAGAGGTAGCTGGCCAACATCCGTGGCGTCACCCCCTGATCATCTCCCCGCCGACTCTCAAGAAATTCACCACGGGCAAGGGAACAGCCACTAAGCAGGAAATGATGGAGGCAGTCCGCACCCGCTGGGGCGCTAACTTTCTTAACGACAATCTGGCAGACGCCTACGCCCTGGCGCGGGCAGCAGCGGCAAGACACACAGGGCGGGTCAGCACCCAGCAACTCGAAGTCCTCAAGAGCATAGACGTGGCACCCGCTGACCAGGGATCCCCGCAGGCAGCCTGACGCGTATCCGGGAGCTCCCACTCCAGAAGCAGTGGGAGCTCCCGGCTGTTACCACTAATTCTGTGCCGCCTCCTATTCTCGGAATGTCCTTTCAAGACATACCGACAGAAGCGGCCAAGATGAACAACCAGAATTCCGAGGACATCACCCTCCTGGTGAAGTCCGGCACATCAGCAACGAGCCTCGGCTCCATGCTGGCCCGCTGCATCTACCAAGGGAAGCGCGTCACCCTCCGAGCCATCGGGGCCTCCGCAGTCAACCAGGCAGCGAAAGCCGTGCCCATCGCCCAAGGACACGCAGCCCCCAAGGGACACTGCCTCGCGGTCACGATTGCCTTCTTCGACAGCGAAATCCAAGGACAGAAGAAAACCGGGCTCCAGTTCCAGGTAACCGACACCGCCCGGTAACCGTCAGCCGCACACCCAGAAGCGCCACCACCCCACACCCGCAAAGCCACGTACCCGGGCCAGGAGGCCGTATGAGCGAGCACATCATCTCCAGTGGACAGTTCGCCACCATGGGCAAGTCCATGGCCCGCGAACACCCGGCCTTCGTCCAGCCCCAGGCTGGTATCACGGTCCCCCGCACCGGCAACGCCAAGGGCGGCACCGACTACCCCGAGCACGCCACCGGCCACCGCACCGGCAAGGTCGACCGCACCGGAATCGGCGGTATCAAGGCATACCGGCAGGTGAGCAACACACCCCTCGCAGGCGAGACCGGCCGCAACGTCCACACCATCCCATCGAAGTTCTACTTCGACACCTCGGGCAAGTGACATGCTCCCCCTCATCCTGGCCGCCCGCGCCGCCCTCCCCGTCCTAGGACGCGCCGTTGCCGGTCGCGCCGCAGGAGCAGCCGCCTCCGAAGGCGCCAGCAGCCTGCTCAGCCCCGCCCAGTTCGGCGCCGGAATGATCACCGGCTCACACACCGGCACCAGCAACAGTTCCCCGTCGGCACCCGACGACGACGCATCCAACCCGGTCTTCAACCGCTGACGAGGAGCCATGCCCGACACCAGCGCCTACACCGCCGGACTCCTGAGCCAGACCCAATTCGGCAAGGTCCCCGGCGAGGTCAGCAACATCCTCACCGGACAGCCGCAGCCCATGCAGCGCACCTCACCCATGGGCAACATCATCGGCGGCGCCCTCACCCCGACACCCCCAGCTCCGCAGAGCACCATCACCCGACCCACCACACCGCAGCCGTCCGCCCCGCCCGCCTCCACCACGACACGTCCCGGCAACTACACGGGCAGCAACCCCGTCACCAACCGCCAGGCAACAACCGGGAGCCGACCGTGAGCGACATCCTCTACTCCACGCCCTACCAACTCCCCAGCGGAGGCAACCCGGTATACGGCGGCGGTGGCAGCACCCACATCACCGGCGCCCGCGACATCGCCATCGCACGCTCCGGCATGACCAAAGGCCGACTCCCCGAAGCCGAATACCCCGACGGCTACATCGCCACGTTCACCTCCCGCCGCGCCGACCGCCTCAGTAACCAGTCCCTGCGCACGGCCGAGCGCAACAACACTCGCCCCTACCTCCGGGGCGTGCACAAGGGCAGTCGCATGACACCCAGCGACTACCAATGGCCCGCCGATTTCCATCCGATGACCGGCATCGAGTACCAGCGCCAGGGGCGGCGATGGACCGCCCAGGGCTCTCCCGAGCAGCCGACACCGGCACCGACCAGCTCCGGCAGTACCGGCACCACACCTCAGGATGCCGACCCCGCCCAGCGGCAGGCACTGCGGCAGCTCCTGCCCACCTGGAAGTGACGTCGTGACCCACACACCTGATCCCTGGCGCACCCTGCGCGAGCGCCAGCTCAGTGACCTGCTCAGCGCCTACACGACCACGATCGCGCCGGGCCCCTGGACAGCCCCCCGCCCCAGTCGTCTGCGCCGGAAGTCCAGTCCCACCCTCGCCGATGCCTTTCACCCGGACGCCGCTTTCCCCCTCGCTGAAAGGAAGCCCAGTCATGGCCGATAAGCCCATGTCCCTCTTTGACCGCAGGCGCTCCGGACGCGGTGACAACGTGAAGTACACCGTCAGCGACGACCTCGCACTCCTCGCCCGAGGGCGCCTGGACAACCTTTTCAACGACCGCTCGAAATCGAAACTCGGCAGCACCAAGCGCACCACCAAGCCGCCGCGCATCCCGAAGACCGAGGCGAACTGATGGTTTACATCCCGCGAGGCCCGCTGGTCGACGAGCTCAGCTACGGACTGACCGACGGCACCCTCCGCAAGGCCAACCCGAACCGGGGAGGCGCGGTGGAGCCGACGACCTCCCAGGCGCGAGCCACCCTCGACTACCGCCACTTCGGCTCGCCTGGACTGTCCGATGACGCGGCAGCCTCCCTCTCCACCTATGACAAGCCCGCACGCTGAAATCCTTGAAGGAATGGCATGAGCACACGATGGATCCCCGAAGCCGAAGACCTCGGAAACGGCGATATCGGCGGCGACATGGACTCGCCCGAACTCCCCGCCCGCGTCGTCTGGCACAGCACCGAAACCGGCAACGGCGACCAGGCATTCGACAACGTCGCATCCGGCCTCATCGAGGACAGCGTCCAGCCCCACATCCTCTACGACCCCACCACCGACCGACTCGGCCAGTTCGGTCCCCTCGACCAGTCAGCCCGCGCGCTGCGCAACGACGGCGACATCCGCACCAACCGCACCGGCGCAGCCTGCATCCAGATTGAAGTCCTGGCACGGGCTGCGAGCCCCTTTACCGACTACTGGAAGCCTGGCCCCAATTTTGCGGCTCTGATGAAGGCAATCCGCTCCTGGGACATCCCCGACACCTTCCCCATGGGCGACCCTCCGGAGTACCCGGGCGACTCCCGGCGTGACCGTGATACCTGGGAGAACGATGGCGGCCACTACTGCCACGCCAATATCCCGGGCAACGACCACGGGGACCCCGGCGCAATCGCCCCCGACGCCCTGTTCAACGCCGCTCCCGGCGGCGGGCAGCCCAGCAAGCCCAAGCCGCCTGCCGACGGCGGCATCGGCCACTACCAGGTCACCATCGACGGCGCCGCCTACGGGCCTGGCGCGTACGGCAGCCAGGTCACCCGCGTCGGCCAGGCCCTCGTCGCCAAGGGATTCGGCAGTGCATACTCCGAGGGCCCTGGGCCCCGCTGGACCGACGCCGACACCAAGGCGTACGCGGCCTATCAGAAGTCTCTCGGCCTCAGCGGCAAGGACGCCGACGGCATTCCAGGGCCCACTACCCTGCACCAGCTCCTGGGCACCAACGCCATGGAATTCCCGGGCAATGATGAGGTCAGCTACGGCGCCAGCGGCCCCCAGGTGCTTGCCGTCGACCAGGCCCTGATCCGCCACGGCTACGACAGCTACCTCTCCTACGGTCCCTCGGACTACTACGGAGACACCACCCGCGCGGGCGTGAGGGCCTTCCAGCGCGACCAGGGCTGGAGCGGCAGCGACGCCGACGGAGACGTGGGCCCGGTGACCTGGCAGAGGCTCATGCAGTGAACGACTTGACCGCGCTCGCAGCCATGCTCAGCGCCGGTCTCGGCTCCCTCGTCACAGCAATATTCCAGGGCATGCGGGCGCGCCGTGACGGCTACAACCGCACCAGACGCGAGCACATGGAAGACATCGCGCAATGGCGCGAGGATCTCGCACAGCAAACCCGCGAGCTGGAAGCCCTCCTCAACTACTGGCGGGGCGTCGCCGCCGGATACGAGTACCAGCTCCGCGCCGCCGGAATCGAACCCGAAAGACCCGAGCCCCCCGACTCACCCCTCTACCACCGTACTTCTGAAGGAGACTGACGTTGCGCCAGTACATCAAGGACAATCCCATCCTCACCCGCACCCTGGTTGTCGGATTCCTGACAGCGCTCGTGCACTGCGTCCCCGCCCTGGCCGGTATCGAGGTCAACGAAGTCATCATCGGCGGCCTGAATACCCTCCTGGTGCTGATCATCGGCCTGGAATCCCGGGTCCGGGTCACCGCCAACCACAAGATCACCCCCGCCCCCGCGCCGACTCCGGCCCCGGCCCCGGCCCCGGCGCAGGCTTCCCAGAGCTTCACCCCGGTCGTAACCCCCGGCGCCTCGACGGACAACTCCGTCCAGCTCTGACAGCACACAGCCCCTGGCGGTGTTGCCAGGGGCTGTTCCGCGCGCCCGCAGCACCGACAAGGAAGACACCCTCATGCACCCCAAGTTCGCCGTCGCACTCCTGCCCGCGATCACCGCCGCCACGCTCGCCGTCTCCACAGAGCAGGCATCCGCCCAGGCAGAACCCAGCACCACATCCACCACACGGCAGGCCGCCGAGAAGCCGTCACTCAGCACCTACACAGTCCGCACGGGCGACACACTCAGCCTTATCGCCGACCAGCAGCTCGGCGACGCCACCCGCTGGCAACGCGTCTATGAGATGAACCGGAAGGCTGTCGGCCCCGACCCCGACAGCATCCTGCCGGGCCAGAACCTCCTACTCCCCACCAGCTTCCCCACGTCCTCCACAGGCGAGAGCGAACAGAAGCCGCGCGACCGCACTCCACGCCATGCCAAGCCCCAGGCGACCCACGCACAATCCGGCAGTGGCAAGTGGGATCGCCTCGCCCAGTGCGAATCCTCAGGCAACTGGGGGACCAACACCGGCAACGGCTACTACGGCGGCCTCCAGTTCAGCCCCGACACCTGGCGTGAGTACGGCGGCACCGGCATGCCACAGAACGCTTCGCGCGAGGAACAGATACGCATCGCCGAGAAGGCACTTGCGGGCCAGGGACCTGGCGCATGGCCTGTCTGCTCCTACGAAGCTGGTATGCGATAGCCCTAACTCCTTCTGCTAACAGACCTGTCGGCTCGCCCCATAGCGTAAGGGGCGAGCCGACAGCCAATTAAGGAAAAGGTCTGTGACAGAAGAGAACATCCGGGTACTGCTCTGCCATAACTGCCACACGATCGAGGAGCTCCCGGACCACGAAGGAAGTCCGCGCGAAGACTTCCTCCTTGAGAACCTTGTCAACCGCCACGAGTTCCCTGACGGTGTCCGGCATCGCGGCCAGCTGATGAAGGTGCCGAAGCGGTACTGGGAGAAGGCGCACTACAAGGACGAGATCGTCAAGAAGATCAACGACAGCCTGGCCAAGGGCGGCAGCGACGGCCTCGGCACCGACTTTTATAACACCAAGGCCACATTCCAGGACGACGCCATGGCCTGCTTCAAGCGCCACCACCGCAACCTGGACTGCTCCGACTGGAAGAGCTCCAAGGCACGGCTCACACCCGGCACCGCCAAGGAACGCAAAGCCGCCGGACTCCCCAAGTACCGGTCGCCGAAGGACCGATACCTGTGCGATTTCTGCCCTGTCGCCAACGCCGTACGCCAGCACCACTTTGATAAGACCGCACCGAAGGACTGAGGATGCCAACACCCACCGTTGGGACAATCGTCCACCTCCGCTCTTACGGAACTCCTAGAGGCACCTGCTGCGCCGCCATTGTCACTGTCATCGAGCAGACCAGAGATGAAGATGACACCGTCCGCGTCGGGCTGGCAATCCTCCGCCCAGAGGGCATTGAGTTCAACCGTGACTGTCTCCAGGACGAGACGGCGACTCATGGTGGTACCTGGCATTGGCCAGAGAAGAAGGACTGATGATGACCTCAACGAAGAAACAGACCAAGGGAGAGGCAATTCTCTCGGGGAAACGTGGCACGAAGAGAGATATCGCCCATACTGAGAAGGGCTACCAGTCCGTCCGCGACCCCAAGACAGGCAAGGTCACCTACACCCACATCCTCGTCGCAGAGAAGCGGATCGGACGCAAGCTCAAGCCCGATGAAACCGTTGACCACAAGAACGGCGACAAGAACGACAACCGGCCCTCCAACCTCAAGGTCGTCTCCCGCGCAGAGAACGTCCGCCTCCGCCACCAGCGCGACAAGGCCAAGAAGAACGGAAAGAAGGCATGACCCTCGACCTCGGCAACCTCAAGGCCGCATCGACTGAACCGGCGAAGGCGCAGACGGCTTTCCTCGTCGTTGTGGACGTGGACGGCTCGGTATCGGTGAGCACTGACCTCAACAACCCTCCGGCCGTCGAACGGCCAGCCTCATTCACCGACATCCGTACGGCCTCCTACGTCGTCCAGGAGGACATTAAGGCCATGCAGATCTCAGCCCTGGTTCAGCAAAAGATGATGGCCGTCGGCCAGATGGTCCAGCAGCAGATGCAAACTGAAGCTCTCGCCAAGTCGCTGAGGATCTAGCCCCGGACGGCGACGCTCGCGCTTCCGCTCACCGACACGACAATGCGCTGGCCGTCATAGCCAGGGACTACCCGCACATCGCCTGAAGTCCTGCGACGCACCCACTCTGCATGGGCCTGGCGGTAATGCGACGAGGAATACGCTGCGTCGTAGTGCTGAACTAGCAACATCTCAGGAGCGAGTTGGCGGGCGATCACAGGGAGGTCGCGCATCCCCAGGTGACAGGCGGCCCGTCGCTCGTCGTCGGCATGCAGGAGGGCGGCATCGCCGTGGACGATGACCAGCCGGGGGCGCGGGGCGATGGCGGCCACAGCATCGAGCAGACCGGGCCACAAGTTGGTGTCCGACGAGTACCAGATGTGGCCTGCCGCTGTCTCCAGCACAAGCCCAATCGCGCTGTGGCTACGGCCTGCCTCCTCCAGATGCAGCGCCGGTGTGGCATGCACCGTCATGTCTGTGACCTTCACACAGGGCTCGCCGTCGCCCTCGGTCTCGGGATGCGCGAGGACGATCCACGTACCCATCGACTGGTGATACGGAGAGAACGCCGCGAACCGCTCGGCAGCGGTGGGATTCACCAGGACCAGGGGCGGGCGCCCACTCGCCATGGCCACCCCTTCCAAGCAGGGGATGAGGTCGGCGTAGTGGTCCGGATGCAGGTGCGTGACAACGATCCCCGCAACCTCAGCGAAATCGAACTCGCCCTCGGCCGCCAGCTTCAGCAGGCGAGTCAGAGCCGCAGGACCGGGGTCCATGATCAGCGCACCTCCAGCCGTCCGGACCAGGAGCCCCCCGGCCCCGCCGGACAGCATGCCGTACCGGCACCCGAGCGCCCCCAACAGCGTGACCTCACACGTGTCATCAGGGACGGCCCGCGCAGCCGGGGTGACACGTACAGGCAGCGTCCGCATGACGAGATCGGCATCGTCGGCGGCCGACAGGACCGCCTCCAGATCTCCGTCGCTGGCGGCTGCCGCCCATGCGGCGTCGTCGGACACGGAATGCGGACGGTCCACGTGGCGGTCTCCCGGGCGTGCGATAACAGCGAGGGCCGACAGCACCAGAGCTGTCGGCCCTACGTGGTACGGAAGCGGAGTCTACGGCCGCAGGACCGATGCCCGCGCTCGAATGCCACGGAATGCTGAACCCCGGGCCGCGTCTCGTACGCCTGTACGGACGGCGTTGATGGTCCGGGATACCTCGTCCTCCGTCATGCCGGGAGAGCACGGCAACTGGAGCACAGCTCGGCCCAGCCGCTCGGCCACTGGACAGGGCGCAGGAGCGCAACCCGCGTGAGCGCGAGTCTGATGCAGGGGAGTCCAGACCGGCCCCGCCGAGACTCCCTTGGAGGCCAGATGAGCCCGCAGCTCAGCGGCGTCGATACCAGCCGTTGCCGGGTCCACGGCCAGCGGCGCGAACCACCGCGTCGTCGTGGCCCACGGCGCGCAACCCGGCTGGGACACCCCCGGGACATTCACCAGCGCCTCGCTGTACGCGTCGTGGATGCGCCGCTTGGCCGCGACGAGGTCTGCCAGTCGCTCAACCTGGGCACAGCCGATCGCTGCCGAGACGTTGCTCATCCGCCAGTTGTGCCCGACCTCGTCATGCTGGTACGTCCCCGAGGCTGCCTGCGCTCCGAGGTAGCGGGCCCGAGCCGCGAGATCGGGATCGCCGGTCAGAACAGCGCCTCCACCCCCGGTCGTGATGATCTTGTTCGCGTTGAACGACAGCGAGGTCAGCACCCCGCCACTGGCGATGCCGCATCCCCGATAGGTGGCTCCCAGCCCCTGCGCTCCGTCGGCCACCACGGCTATCCCAGAGTCCTGAGCGAGCTCGTCCAACTCGGCGAGCGGCGCGGGGTGCCCCAGCAGATGCACAGGGACGACTGCTGCGACCCGTCGACCGCTCGCGGGGTTGATGACACGCCCCCGCCGCTGCTCGCACCCGGTCAGGAACGCCGCGACGGCGCAGGGATCGATCTGCCAGTACTCGGGGTCGATGTCCACGACGACGGGATACGCTCCCAGGTGCCGGACAGCGTTGGCCGTGGCGACGAACGTGAGCGCGGGCACGACCACCTCGTCGCCCGGCCGGACACCTGCGAGGAGCAGCGCGAGATGCAGGGCATCGGTGCCGCAGCAGGTAGTGACCGCACAGGCAGCGTCGCTCACCTCGGCAACCTGTCGTTCCAGGCGTTCAAGATAGGGGCCAGCAGGACCGATGTGGCCGGAGGCCACGGCATCGGTGACGTACTCGACCTCACGCCCGGACAGGTCCGGGACGCACCACGGAATGTCACGCGCGGACATGGTCGGCCTCCCCCGTGATCCCGTGACGTACAGCGTCGGCGATCTGCGCCGCGCCCTCCCCTGGAGACCAACGCGGCAGCCACCCGGTGGCTGCACGGAGCCGTGCGCCGTCGGCGCGGTAGTCGCGGCGGTCCGCCGAGGTCTCGGCGGTCTCGATCTTCGCGCCGCCGCATGCCGTGGCGATCTGCTCGGCGAGATCGCTGATGGTGATGTTCGTCCCGACGACGTTGAGGATTCCTGCGCTGTTGACTGCCGGGGTCCGCAGGACTGCGCGGACCGCGCTGGCCGCGTCGGCGACGTGGGTCATCGGCCGCCACGCCTGCGGCTCCATCACGGTGAGCGTCTTGCCCAGAGCGGCCTGCCGGGCGAACAGGTTCGCCACCAGGTCGTAGCGCATCGCCGGAGCGAGCCCGAATAAGGTTCCGTTGCGCAGCACCGTCACCGCCGTGCCCGGCGTGGTGAGAAGCCGCCTCTCCGCCTCTACCTTGGCAGTGGCGTACAGCGACAGCGGCTCCAGGACGTAGGTTTCGTCGGCGAGATCGTCTCCCTGAACTCGTCCGTACACCGAGCAGGTAGAAGCGAAGACGAAACGCTCCACGCCGAACTCGATGGCGCTGCGGTGCAACAGCACCGTGGCGTCGAGGTTGACCTCCTGGGCCAGGACCGGCTCCGCAGCGCAGGCTGGGTCTCCCACGATTGCGGCCAGGTGAACAACTGCCTGCACGCCGTCCACTGCCCTCTTGACCGTCTGCCGGTCGCGGATGTCTCCAGCCAGGAGTCGGAAACGGCCGGTGGGATAGGCGCCCAACACGCCCTCCCCGCTCCGGCGCAGGCTGTCCAGCCCAACCACCTCGTACCCGTCCGCCAGCAACTGCTGACAAAGCACCGATCCCAGGTATCCAGCGACTCCGGTGACCAAGACCCTCATCGTGCACCTCCCGCGTTGTGGTGTGGCCTATGCCACAAGCCACCGTAGAGAGTGGTCCTGCACTAGGCCACATGCCAGCGTGCGTATATTGCGCTACGCTCCCCGTGGCCTAGTGCACATCTCTGAAGGAGCGTCAAGTTGTCTCCCGAGATCGAACGTTCACTCCCGGCATACATGCAGGTGCTCACCCACCTGCGCGAACAGATCGTCAGCGGCCAACTGGCCGAAGGCGATACCGTCCCGTCGGAACGCCAGCTCGCCGCAGACTGGGGCATCGCGCGGGCCACCGCCGCGAAGGTTCTCAACGAACTGCGCCACGAGAAGCTGGTCATCTCCAAGCAGGGCTCCGGGACCGTCGTCGCGGCCCGCGCGACCCTGCACCACTCACCAGCCGAGCGCTTCCAGACGGCGCAGACCACGGGCCGCATCTACCCACCCGGCCACTACGCCAAGATCCTGTCCGCCGGTCTAGCGCCCGCCTCGACGAACGCGGCATTGGCTCTCGGCATTGAAGAGGGCCAGGACGCCATCCGGCGCCAGCGGGTGACCTACACCGAGGACGACGCCCCCGCGTCGGCCTCCATCTCATGGTTCGCAGCTGAGCTCGCCGAACGCGTGCCAGAACTTCTCCGGCCCGAGCGCATCATCGGCGGCACCCCCAAGGCCATCGAAGACAAAACCGGCTGGTCCTGGGAGGACGGGCAGGATCTCGTCGGAGCCAGCCTAGCCACCGATGAGGAAGCCGAACTGCTCGGCATCACCGTGCGCCCAGCCGCACTGCTCGTGGGGTACAACTCGCTCCTCGACGCTGAAGGCGCGGTCATCGAGTACGGGGAGTACATCACCCACGGAGATCGGCTCACCACCTATACCTATCGGCGGCCTCGCGACTAAGCAGGGCACGTTCGTGGGGTCGCCACCCTAACGGCAGCGGCTCGGGTGGGCCTGACAGGGGGCGGACTCACAATTGAGTCCGCCCCCTTCATTCTCGGATCAGTCGCTCGGCAAGAACTGCCTCAAGCCGGTCTGCCGCATCTGCGTAGTGTCCTCTGGGATCGCCACGGGAGCGGGCCTCGCGATTCTCGGAGAGGTCGGCGTTCGCCTCCAGGCCCACTCCACAATGCCCTCCAACGTCCGGCGCAGGGACCCGTCCAGGCGCCCCAGGGCGTACGCACGCCGCCACTGGTCAACGATGCGACCGAACTCGACCCCCTCCTCAGTTATCGCACCGACAGGGATCGCGGTGTGACCGTGCTGATCAGTAAACGCCCGGATGGCATCCAGCACCGGCCCCACATCGTCAACGCCACGCCGCGAGGCGAGCTGCCACGCGCGCCGCTGTGCCTTACGGGCGCGCTTCGCCTCCTCTTTCAGCTCCTGAGTAATTACCGCTGCGGCTGCACGGGCCTCCTTAGCGATCTCCTTGTCCGTACGCAGATCAACGCCCAGGCCCTCAAGCTCACGGCGCTGCCTCTCCTTCATGCCGGGGGAGTTGTATTCGAGACGCTTCTTGGCCCACCACGAGCGCACCGGGAAATCATCCACGCTCTCGGGAAGCTCGTGAACGGACACACCCTGCTCAATGAGCTTGCGGATGATCCTCATGCCGCGTTGGTGATCGACTGTCCTTTTCGCGCTCTTAGGAAGCGGCCCGTCGAAGTCAAAGTCCCGCCTACGCAGGAGCACTTCGAGCACCACGTTCAGCGACCCGGAATGGTACTGACTGCGCCAGACACCCGTATCCTTTGCAGCAGTAGACCCCGGCTTGATCTCCAAGCCAGCGCGCTGGTGGTAGTCGATCGTGCCGAGCCGACCCAGAGTGGTGGACCAGGTCTTGAGGAAGGAGTACCCGGCCCGCCGGGCACCGGGGACACAATGGATCAGCGCCACAGCTTGGTGCCGAGGATCGTCCTTGGGAAGCTGCCACATCTCGGCCAGCCACCAGGCCAGCTCCGTCTCGTCGGTGGGCAACCGGTTGTCGTGATCGACCAAGTAGTGCAGAAGCTGCTCCAAGTGGTCGACGAAGGACGTGTCGGCTGCAAGAGCCGACACGTCGATCGTGTGCGTCATCGCGGAGCCTCCAGGACGGGCAGCAGCAGAACCGGGATGTCACGGGTGAACCCCTGCTCGGACAGCAACTCCCGGAACGCCGCGTCGGCCTCGTTGATGATCTGATCGTCCAGCTCGTCGTGCATGACGGCAAGGACGTCGTCGAAGGGCGCTGCTCCGTCTTCCTGCACAGCGAAATGCACCCCGCTGGCGCCGATCAGCACCCCAGACGGGAGGCCAGAATTTGCGTTCTCGAACTCCAGAACATCCTTAGTGCCCATCGGCTTTCCTTCCGGGTACGGGTTGCCCTTCTGACGGGCGGCGTGCCGTTCGTACGACCGGTCGAAGAGCCTGACGTACACGCTGCCGACCATGACTCCGGTGATCAGCAGGTCGTGCCAGTCCGTCATGACCAGAGCAGTGGCTCCGGGGAACCAACGACGGATTACCGCCGCCACGTCCTCAACGTTCCTTGGCACAGCCGTCAACGGATTGGCCGGGACGGTGAAGATGACTTCGTGGCGCAACAGGAAGGCATGCGTCACTTCGGGAAGATCGTGCATCACAACGGCAGGCGGCAGAAGCCACTGCCGGGGAAGCTCTGCCGTTGGTGCGAGCTGACCGGCCCCGGCCATGGACTGAGCGTCCACCAGGATCGGCTGGCCGTCCTGGACGATCGTCTTGCCCTGCGCATCCACCATGACGGGAGCCGTCCCGGCCGACCACGCCAATGCGATCTTGGACAGTAGGTACATGTGCCGGAGCAGGTAGGGGCTGATCAGCTCGTCCCGGGAACGGGAGAGCGGCAAGGCTCCCGTCAGCGCGAGGTGAGCCAGCGCGATCGACTCTGCCGTTCCCCAGCGCGGATGTACGAGCAACGTCCCATCCGACCCCTTGGACAGCCCGGCGACAGCAGCCAGGTTCTGTGCATCGTCCACGAGCGTGATCAGCGAGTCCGGCCGCGAGCCGATCTCCCTGTAGTCGGCAGGCGGAAACGGGATATCTCTGACCGTGCCGATGATGTGGGCGGCTACGTCCATCAGCCCAGTGGCGAGATGATCCCGCCACGTCGAGCCGGAGTGCATCGCGAACCCGGCAACCGCTGTCGCAGGCTCCACACCCATACCCCCCAACTCAACAACAGCCCTGCACCACCAGACGAGTTGTGCAGCAGCCCGCCCACCTTCGGTATCACCCATCCCGTAGTCAACGACCTCCTCGGGCAGTTGACGGGCGAGCAAGCGCCTACGCACCGTCGCGATGAACTCCTCGTCGACGAGGGCTTCCGGCAGAGGCAACCCACCGTAGGTCTTCTTCCCCGTGGCCACGACCTCGGCAGGGCTACCGCTGTGCCAGGGAAGCACGGCTGCCCGTGACGCCCACACCGCCCCACCCGTCGGACCAGCCTGGCCAGAACCGAGTGGGTAGACGCGACCGGACGTGACATCCACAGTCCCGACCACGACATACGCGGGCAACGACAGAACCGATGCGAGGAAACACTCCGCTGTCGTCTGCTGCCAGCTCGCCGACTCACCCCGCTGCTCCTCGACCCGAGCGACGGCACTGCGCACGGCCGATACCAGCTTCCTGAGCGCCAGCACATTCCGGCCGAACACAGCCTCCCTGAAAACCTCGGGCGTGACCTGGTCCCCGTATGCCTTCGCGAGGACGCCCGGCTCCGTCTTAGAATGCCGTTCCAGAAGGTGCAGAGCTTCGTAATACCGTCGGGCACCGTCGATGATCCGCAGTGAGCACAGCGGGTCAGTTCCGTCTGCGAAGCGCTCAACCTGCGGCAACAGTACTAGTGGCGTGATCACTCCACCTTTTTTCGGGAAAAGGTGCAGCCGGTCACTGTGCGGGTCGGACGCGTACAACTGCCTGTTGTCCTCCAGATGGAAGTCACGCTCAGCCCGGGAAGGCCATGTCACCACTGCACCATCCACGCTTTCCTCGGCGTGAGGAATGCTCGGGATCGACGGGTCGAAGGCCGGAAGCTTCTTGCGGTCGCCGTGGCGGACCATCTCGTCGGCAGCGGGAGTGACCCACGGGGTCCACACCCGAGTGGGTACCGCCAGCAGGTGAACCCCAGACCCGCCGCTCAGGCCAGGGAGCCGCGAATCCAGCGCGGTCCGTACCACATTGGGGTCGGTGGCGGCGAGGGCTAGGACGTCAGCAGCCTGCTCGCCCATGGAGACCTCGGTGACCAGGCGACGAGCCAACTTGCGCACCGCGTCAGCCTTCGCAGGCACAGGTGGCAGGACGAACTGAGAGGTGTCCAGGAAGGACGAGCCGTGCAAGGTTGTGCTCATGGTGGCATCAGCCAATCTTCCGCCTGGCGGCCGGGCGCACAGCGATATTGCGGCGGCGAGCTCTAGGCGAAATAGCAAGGGTCAGGGTGACCGCCCCGGATGCTCCCCTCGCCGTCCATGACGATCCCCGCAGCAACGGGGTGTGGTCACAGATAGGGCGCAGGGCAGGTCCGGGCGGGCCTGCCACAGTCCGTCCTCCGATCCCGGCCTCGACCGGGCGTGGGCTGATCCGACTGCTGCGTGAGCAGGACCATACCAGGGACTCGGGACAGGGCAAGCGGGTTCGGGGAACCAAAAGCCCTCGGAGGGCCACGAGCAGTACCTGCTGTCGGAATCAACTCACACCTCCATGAAGAACGGCTTCCGAACCAAAGGAATGGCGCACTAACACTTCAACTGAGGCCACTCATAGCGTCGCAGCTATGAGTGGCCCCAACGCTTTCTACGAGCGCCTCAGCGAATCCCTCACGGACATACCCGATCCCATTCACGGGGGCAGCGGATACTTCTCCGAGCCCTCCCGGGAGCTCGACCCCAACCTGTTCGACGGCGACCACATCAAGCCTGATGTCCGGGACTGGATTCTCACCACCGTCCGCAACTTCTTCGATCGGTACAAGGGGTTCGACGATTGGGCAGAGGTGTGGCTCGCCGGATCAGGCATCTCCTATCAATGGGCAGCCGACCGTGGAAACGGCGACCTGGATGTGCTTATCGGCATCGACTTCGCGAAGTTCGTCTATGACAACCCCAAATACAAGGGGCTTACCTCAGAAGAGGTCGCCGACATGACGAACGCGAGCATGCGGGCAAGCCTATGGCCCGAAACTGCACACACCAAAATCGGTAACCGCGACTACGAAGTCACCTTCTACTGGAACGCGGCACGAGGCACCAAGGACATCACCGCCATTCGCCCCTACGCCGCCTACAGTCTCACCAAGAATCAGTGGACCATCCAGCCCCCTGAGCTCCCCGAAGACCCAAGGAATCTCTACCCGACTGAGTACACCGAGGCCGCTGACCAGGACGAGCGCCAGGCCCGCCATCTCATCGACCGATACCGAGACCTTCAGCAGCAACTCGCCGCAGTTGCCAAGGGTTCTCCCGGATGGATGACAACCGCGACGCACCTCAAGAAGGTCATCGCCAACGCGGCCCAGCTCTACGACTCCATCCACCTCGGCCGCCATCAGGCATTCAGCCCGAACGGCGACGGCTACGGCGACTTCGACAACTTCCGCTGGCAGTCGGCCAAGGAACGCGGCATCACCACGGCACTCCGCGAGATCAAGGGCATCGGAGCCACAGCCCAGGAACTCACCGACACCCAGCTCTACGGCCAGCCCATCGCCGACGCACAGCAGGCACTCATCAACGCAGCACTCTGGGGAACCCGATGAATATCGCCATCACCATCGAAGGAGTCCTCCGGAACACAGAGAACGACGGGGCCATCCCCGCAGGAAAAGCCCTGTACCAGGCACTCGGCAGCCAGCACAGCCTCTACCTCATCAGCGACTCCACCGACGCATGGCGCACCAACCGCTGGCTTGCACACAACGGCCTCGACCTCCACATGCGCACCGTCCACAACCGCAAGCCCAACGAATGGCGCGACACCACCCAAATCCGCCTCGACGCCGTCGGCCAGCTCACCGGAGCCGGAATAAAGGTCGACCTGGTCGTGGAACCCGACCCCCGGATAACGGCGGAACTCCTCGCCCTCGGCTACCCGACAGCCACACTCACGCTCCCCCACTTCGCCAAACCTGAATGGCGACCCGACTACGACGGAAACCTGCGCCCCTGGGACTCGCTCATCGAAGAGATGGAAGCTCAGGCCGACGCCTACGCCAGCGACACCCGGCGGACGGCGGACCCCCTGTGAAGCTCTTTCTCGCGGGTACGGAATTCCCCACGTATAGGCGCCTGCTGGCTGCCGAAGGCCATGCCGACGTCGCACTCTCCTACGCCGGACTGCGCAAGCGCCGCAAGCTCGACAAGCCCCTGAAGCTGGACGAGCAGTTCGATGACAGAGCCAGCATCCTCCTCGACTCCGGCGCCTACAGCCTCGACAACGAATTGCCCGCCGATGAGCTGCGGGACCTAGCTGAGGCGTACTACACCAACCTCGTAGAGCCGAACATCGACCGCATTGCCTTCTTCACGGAGCTCGACGCGGAGAACTTGGGGGAGGAGCAGAAGCTCCGCTGGCGCACATGGATGGCCGACCACAAGGACAAGGCAGTCGCCGTCTGGCACCCCGGCCAGAACCTCGGCAAGCTCAGCGCTGAGTGGCGCAATGTGGCGATCCCCAAGGATGCGCTCGACGACCGTCTCGCGGGGCGGCTCAAGAGCATCCTCCGGGAGAACGATGTCCGCTTCTTCGGCCTGGGCATCACCAAGCCCGAAGTCATGCAGCGTGTCCCGTTCTATGGGGTGACGAGTACCAGCTGGCTGTCGCCAAGTCAGTTCGGGGAGACCATTTGGTTCTCTGGCGGTGAACTACGCCGATACCCCAAGAAGATGAAGGACCGTGCGCGAGCACGCCATCGCCAGGAGTTCCGCGATGCAGGGTTTGATACCGACCTCATCGACGCCGACGACTCAACTGAAGTTCTCCGGCTCTCCATCTGCGCCTGGTCGCGTTACATGTACAAGCTCAACACCACGAACAGGGGAGTAAGTACGCCCGTGGAAACGCCAACTCCAGAAAACACGGATCTGACCCCCCAGACAGTTGATACGCATGCCCTGGAAGAGCGGCACGGGGAAGTAACTCCTCACGCCGAATGGCGCCCCGTCGTACCCCAGGAAGTACGGACCAAAGAGCAGCTCGCGGACGTCGAAGCCACGCTCCTCAAGATGGAAACCACTCTTGTAGTTGAACTCTGGGAACAGTCGCGTCAGAGGGGAGGTGAACCGGACCCACTGCTCACTGAATTGATGAACAGCCTCCACAAGAAAATCATCAACAAGCGCAAGTCAGACGAGACTTCGGTCTCCATCTCCATCAAGGCATCCCAGAAGGGCGAAGCCCAGACCGGCTTGATCTCCCGGCTCTTCGGCCGCGAGGACGACACCCAGCCCAAGGCCCTGGCAGCTCCCGCCGAAACACATCAGCAGAAAGACATCGTGGACGCAGAGATCATTGAGGACGCAGCATAACGAGTAAGTACGCGACAGCCACGACAGCTTGGAATGCCACTCACGAGAGCGACGAACTCGTTGAGCGGCCTTGCCCACACTGCCGAGGGCGCTGGCCGGAGATGGACCAGTGCACCACTTGCGAGGGAGACGGCACAATCGTCACCTGACGCTCAGAAGGCCCCCGGCACAAACCGGGGGCCTTCGTCAATGTCCTGAGCGCCTTTGCCATGTCGTGACGCTGGGGATCAACTACTGTCCGAGACATCCGCGTTGCTCCCGTGATCGCCTGTGCTGATCCAGTTCACAGACCTAGTTCACGGGAGTACGCGGTGGCTGACCAAGAGGCATCCAACGTAGTGGCGCTGCACCAACACGAAGCTTGGACCGAAGAAGCCGAGACGGCCCCTGAAGTCATCGTCGAGTGGCACCCAGCCGCGCTTGCTGATCCCGGCGCCTACCGACGGCTGCTGGAGCACCTGTTCCTCCCCGGCAGTCGTCCGGATGAGGAGATCGCTGCCTAACTACTGGGGGTGTGGGTGGAGTTGGACGTAAGATCGCATGTACAAGACGACCCCGGCAGCGAGGGCACGCTACCGGGGTCGGGAGCGCCAGTCTGCGTGTTAGGAGACGAGACTGACATGAGCAAGACTCTCATATCCGCCATCGATGTTGCATCTGGGGTAGCGATCCTGCGTGCTGTTGACTACCTAAGGGTGTCAACCGAGGAGCAGAAAAAAGGCTACGGGATCTCGTATACGGGTAAGCGGACAGCCCGACACATCGGGGCGAAGGGCTGGCAGCACGTCGGCACCTACGCCGATGAGGGCTTCAGCGGAAGCCTGGACCACACGCAACGGCCGGATCTCAAGAAGCTGATGGAGGCGGCGCGACAGACCCCACGCCCCTTCGATGTCGTGGTAGTCGCAGAAGAACGGGCCATCGGTCGGCGTGACAGAGCCTTCTGGCCATGGGTGTGGCAGCTGGAGGACCTCGGGATCTTCGTCTCCATCGTGAAGGGCGATTACGACAACACGACAGAAGCCGGACGCTCCCGAATGCGCAAGGAAGCGGATCGTGCAGAAGACGAGCGCGTCACGATCAGAGACCGTACCCAGGGCGGTCGTCAGGAGAAGGCGGAATTTGGTGGACACATAGGTGGGCCCGCGCCCTATGGGTACCGAATAGAGGACAAGGGGAAAGTAGGCGAAAGTCGTCTCGTACTCGACACCGGTGATGGCGACGAGTCATTTCCCATGCTGAGGCGGATGTTTACCCTACTTGTGGAACAAGGGAAGAACCCAAGCGAAGTCGAAGATCTATTCAATATAGAGGGGAAGTGCGGACCCCAGTTGGAGTACTGGCGTCGTGGATCCGTACGCCAAGTGCTAACCACTCGGGCAGTTCAGGAAGCGCGTGTCATATTCCGTGATCCTAATAGTCCAAGAACCCGCATGGACGCTTCCGGCAAGCCGACCTTCGGCGACACCGTAGAGATCAAACTAGACCCCGTCTTCAGTGACGTGGAATTGAAGCTTCTGAACCTAGCGCTTGAGAGGACGTCTCGGGGACCGCGCACTGCCGAGAACAACGTGCATCCCCTCAGCGGCCACGTTATCGGCTTGTGCGAAGCCCACTTCACCGGGGTAAGTAACACCGGGAGAGCGGGCAAGCGAGTCTACCGATGCACGGGCAAGAGCCACGAGAAGGACAAGGGCGGAGTACGTCAGAAATGTGACTGCGCTCAAATCGACGCTGAGACTCTGGAAAGTCGTGTCTGGTCAGCGATCTGCGAAATGTTGGAGGATCCGGACCGCCTGAATCAAATGGCGGGAGACTGGGCCGACATGGTCAAGAGTAGTGACGTTGACTATGGGGCGCGTATCCAGGAACTGGGCGAGCAGATAGAAGAGCTGGAAGCCGCTATTGAAGCAACCGAGGCTTCTGCCGCCCGTCGCGCTGCCCGCAAGAAGATGGATAAGAAAGCCATCGCCGAAGCTGTGGAGAGGGCATCGTTCAGTCTCACTGAGGAGCTTGACAGCCTCGAAAAGCTGAGGAGCGAAGCCCGTGCGTGGCAATCGGAAGCGCAAGGCACGCTAGCCAGGGCCAGAGATCTTGAGGCGCTGGCTGTAGTAGCGCGTACGAAGATCCACAATATGGATGTCCTCCAGCAGGAGGACATTATTGATCTGTTGGATTTGCGGGTAACCATCCTTGGTGAGGTGCCACGTGCTACCCGCCATGATGACGGCATCACTAAATGGTTCCGCGAGCGAGATCGTGTCGTACCAGTACTTACTGATGCGGCGTGGGCCCTGGTCGAGCCGATCTACAACGCACGGAGGGGACGTAAGCCGAAGGATCCGCGCGCCCTTCTTGACGCCGTGCTGCTGAAGGCGCGGACTGGGTGTCCGTGGAAGGACGTGCCTTACGGCGACGTAGCGAGCATCTGGCAACGATGGGTGAAGAGCGGCCTGTGGGAGGAACTGATGGAGGCGCTGGCAGGCGTTCCAGGGAAGCCTGTGCGGGAACATGTAGTGCTGCCTCCGCTGAGGATCGAGGGGCGTGTCGACCCCCGCCTGCTCATTAGCGAAGATCGGGAACTTGATCAAGACGACGTGTTCAAGTCCAGTGACTACAAGATCTCCCCCTTCGAGCTGGAGAGCGCGCTCCTCGAGCACGAGGCCGTCGCGGAGGCCGCGGTCGTCCCCGCCCCCGACCCGCTGCGGCTCGCCGTGCCCAAGGCGTACATCGTGCTCGCGGAGGGCTGGGAACCCGGCCCCGGCACCGCGAAGGCCCTCTTCGCGCACTCGCGGGCCACTCTCGCCCCCTACAAGCGCGTACGGCGGCTGGAGTTCGCCGAGCTGCCGAAGACCGTGTCCGGCAAGATCCGCCGCATCGAGCTGCGCGAGCGCACCGCACGGGGCGGCGGAGACGAATACCGAGAGGAAGACCACCGGTGACCACACCCGCGTACGCGGCCGGCAGCACCTCCGTCCCGTTGATCGACGACACCATCGGCGCCGACCTGGCCTTCACCATCGAACGCTTCGGTGACCGCGAGGCGCTCGTCGACGTCCCGAGCGGCCGTCGCTGGACCTACGCGGAGTTCGGCCGGGCCGTCGAGGAGGTCGCGCTGGGCCTGCTCGCCAAGGGGGTGGCGAAAGGGGACCGGGTCGGGCTCTGGGCCGTCAACTGCCCGGAGTGGGTGATGGTGCAGTTCGCCACCGCCCGGATCGGCGCCGTCATGGTCAACGTCAACCCCGCCTACCGCGTCCACGAACTGGGCTTCGTGCTGCGGCAGGCCGGCATCGGCGTGCTCGTCTCCGCCACCCGGCACAAGACCAGCGACTACCGCCGCATGGTCGAGCAGGTCCGCGCCGACTGCCCGGCGCTGCGCGACGTCGTCTACATCGACGACCCAACCTGGGACGGCATGATCCGCCTGGGCGAGCGGGTGGCGCCCGGGCGGCTCGCCGAGCGGGAGGCGCAGCTCGGCTGCTACGACCCGGTGAACATCCAGTACACCTCCGGCACCACCGGCTTCCCCAAAGGCGCCACGCTCTCCCACCACAACATCCTCAACAACGGCTACTTCGTGGGGGAGTCGGCCGGCTACACCGAGGCCGACCGGATCGCCGTGCCCGTGCCCTTCTACCACTGCTTCGGCATGGTCATGGGCAACCTCGCGGCCACCACCCACGGCTCCTGCGTCGTCATCCCGGCGCGCTCCTTCGACCCCGTCGCCACCCTGCACGCGGTCGAGCGGGAACGCTGCACCTCCCTCTACGGCGTCCCCACCATGTTCATCGCCGAGCTGAACCTCCCCGACTTCGCCACCTACGACCTCTCCTCGCTGCGCACCGGCATCATGGCCGGCTCACCGTGCCCGGAAGAGGTGATGAAGCGGGTCATGACGGAGATGCACATGGCCGAGGTGGCCATCTGCTACGGCATGACGGAGACCTCACCGGTCTCCACCCAGACCCGGGCGGACGACCCGGTCGAGCGGCGCACCGGGACCGTGGGCCGGGTCCTGCCGCACCTCCAGGTCAAGATCATCGATCCGGACGGCGGCGCCACGCTCGCGTGCGGCGAGGCGGGCGAGCTGTGCACCCGCGGCTATTCGGTGATGCTCGGCTACTGGGACGAGCCCGAGCGCACGGCCGAGGCCGTCGACGCCGACGGCTGGATGCACACCGGTGACCTCGCGGTGATGGACGAGGACGGCTACGTACGGATCGTCGGCCGCATCAAGGACATGATCATCAGGGGTGGGGAGAACGTCTACCCCCGGGAGATCGAGGAGTTCCTGCACTCCCACCCCAAGATCGCCGATGTGCAGGTCATCGGGGTCCCGGACGAGAAGTACGGCGAGGAGATCATGGCCTGCGTCGTCCTCCGCGACCCCGCCGCGTCCCTCAGCCGCGACGAGCTCGCCCGCTACTGCCGGGGCCGCCTCGCGCACTACAAGATCCCGCGGCAGCTGTGGATCCTGGAGTCCTTCCCCATGACGGTCAGCGGCAAGGTCCGCAAGGTGGAGCTGAGGGAGCGGGCCGCGACGAGCGGGCTGACCGCCGCCCGCGCGAGCTGAGACGGCTGGAGGGGCCCGCGATCCCCCGTCCATGTCGCGGGCCCGCAGCAAGTCTGTGCCCGGAGGGGGCCGGCATGCCATGCCGGGGCTCCGGTTCAGAGGAAGAATTGAGGTTGGCGGGGCGGGCCGGGGCCCGCGTGGTCAGGACGGGCCCCGCTCGACCAGTTCATCGGCCGCTCCGTTCAGTGGTTGCGGAGTGCCCGTCAGATCCATGACGAACAGCGGGAGTCGGAGCTCCTCGGCGCGCGATCTCGCGTCGCGCTCGTATCCCGCGAGGGAGAAGAAGGTGCCGGTCGCCGCGTCGGTCAGGCCGTGCAGCCACAGACACTCGACCGCGCGCAGCGAGGTCGGCAGGGTGGTCGGGTCGACCCGGGCGACCAGCCCCTCGGCCCGCAGGTCGACCCCCGACCCGGCGGGGTCCCCCGGCCGGGTCACGGCCGTGAAGCCCAGCCACGTCAGATACCGCTCGGCCGCCACGACGGCGTCCTCGGCGGTACGGATGGCCACCGGGCGGAAGGCGGGCCGCAGCGCCCGCGGCCCGTCGGCCGGGCCGCGCGCAGGCTCGACGGGCAGCCGCACCACGGTGCCGCAGGAACACCCGAACTCCGGGCGGGGCCACTGGTCCTGGCGGTCGCAGGCGGGGCAGCGGACCGCCACCCAGGAGTCGCGCCAGGTGCGGTGCACCAGTAACTCGGGTGAGGCGTCGGACAGGACGGGCAGGGTGAGCGGTGCCCCGCACGCGCAGGGGAAGGTGGGCGGGGTGAAGGAGTGCTCCCGACGGCATGTCGGGCAGTGAACCGGCACGCTCTTGGCCATTTTCTCGGCTCCAGCAACGGGTCCGTGGGTGTGTGAGTACGGGCCCATCGTCCACGATGAGGGCGCGCCGGGGGCGTGAATGGTGTCCTTGCCCGCATGGGGAGGCGCGAGGCGCCGTCGCGTGCCGGTCCGGCGCGCCCGGTTCAACGAAGCGGCTCGAACTCCCTTACCGAATCGATGTCCGGGCCGTGCGGTGTGTTCGCCTCGCGTTCGATGAGGATCTCCACCAGCACCGGGCGGGACGTCGACACGGCCTCCTTGCGCGCCCACTCCACCGCCGTGCGGATGTCGCCCGGATCCACGACGCGGCGCCCTGAACAGCCGTACGCCTCCATCAGCTTGACGTTGTCGGTGCCCGTCTCGTCGTAGTGGATGTCGACCTGGTAGTTCATGCCGTAGCCGATCGACGCCTGGCGGATCAGGCCCAGGTACTCGTTGTTCAGCATGATCAGGACGAACGGGACGTCGTACTGCGCGGCGACCGCCAGCTCCTCGACCATGTACTGGAAGCTGTAGTCGCCCACGATGCCGACGACCTCGGTATCGCCCCTGCCCTGGCCCTGGAGCGCCTTCTTCACGCCGATCGCCGCCGGGATCTCCCAGCCCAGCGGGCCCGCCTGCCCGCACACCTGATAGCGGCGCGGCAGATGGGACTTCTGGTGCTGGCCGCCCCAGATCTGGTAGAGGCCGATGGCGGTGACGAAATACGTGTCGGGCCCGAAGATCTCGTTGATCTCCTTGTAGACCCGGGGCGCCTTGACCGGCGTGCTCGTGAAGTCCTCCCGGCGCACCAGCGTCCGCTTGAGCTCCCGGCAGCGCTCGGCCCATGGCGCGATGTCCGGCCGTGCGCCGCGGGCCCGCGCGGCGTCCAGCAGGGCGGTGAGGAACAGGCCGGCGTCGGAGACGATGCCGAGATCCGGCTCGAAGACCCTGCCCAGCTGGGTGGGTTCGATGTCCACGTGGACGAACGTCCGCTCGCCGCGGTAGACACCGAGGTCCGCGCCGGTGTGCCGGTCGCCGAAGCGGGCGCCGACCGCGAGCACGAAGTCCGCCTCCAGGAAGGAGGCGTTGGCGTAGCGCTGCGAGGTCTGGATGCCGGTCGTGCCCATGTGCAGCTCGTGGTCGTCCTCGATGGCGCCCTTGCCCATCAGCGTCACCTGGAAGGGCACCCGCAGGAACTCCACCAGCTCCCGCAGCGCGGCCGACGCCTCCGCGAGGATCACCCCGCCGCCCGCCAGCACCAGCGGCCGCTCGGCGGCCAGCAGCAGGTCGAGGGCGGCCTCGACGCGGGGCGGGTGCGGGGCCACGGCGGGGACCGGCAGCCGGGCGTCGAGCGCGGGGTCGTAGGAGATCTCGCGCCCCGCGATGTCGAGCGGGATGTCGATCAGCACCGGCCCGGGGCGGCCCTCGCGCGCGACGCGGAAGGCTTCCCGGAACACCCAGGGGATCTGTGCGGCCTCCTTGATCTGCACGGCCCACTTGGTGACCGGCCGGACGATCTCCACGATGTCGACCGCCTGGAACGCCTCCTGGTGCAGCTTGGCCGACACCGCCTGCCCGGTCACGCACACCATGGGGACGGAGTCGGCGAACGCGGTGTAGAGCCCGGTGACCAGGTTCGTCGCCCCGGGGCCCGAGGTGGCGAGCGCGACACCGGCCCGGCCGTTGGTACGGGCCCAGCCGTCGGCCATGTGCGTCGCGCCCTCTTCATGACGGACGATCAAGTGCTCGATGCCGCCCACGGTGTGCATCGCCTTGTACAGCGGCAGGATCGCCGCCCCGGGGCAGCCGAACGCGATGTCGACGCCCTCGTCCTTCATGATCCGTACGGCCGCCTCCATGGCGGGCACGCGCCTTCCTGTGGACCGGTCGCTCATGAGGCCACCCCCGAGAGCCGCTCGACGCCGCGCAGCAGGGCGGAGTGGTCCAGGGCGCCGTCGCCCTGCGCCCGCGCCGCGGCGACCAGCGTCGCGGCCACCGCGCCGAGCGGGAGGGCGGCGCCGACGGCGCGGGCCGCCTCGGTGACGATGCCCATGTCCTTGTGGTGCAGGTCGATGCGGAAGCCGGGGGCGAAGTCGTGGGCGAGGAAGTTGTGCCGCTTGCGCTCCAGCACGGCCGAACCGGCGAGCCCGCCGCCCAGCACCTCCAGCGCCGCGCCGAGGTCCACGCCCGACTTCTCCAGGAAGACCACCGCTTCCGCGCAGACCTGGATGTTGACCGCGACGACCAGCTGGTTGGCGGCCTTCACGGTCTGGCCGCTGCCGTGCGTCCCGCAGTGGACGACCGTCGTGCCGAGCGCGCGGAACAGCGGCGCGGCCAGGTCGAAGTCGGCGCGCTCCCCGCCGACCATGATCGAGAGCACTCCTTCGACGGCCCCCGCCTCACCGCCGGACACGGGCGCGTCCAGCACGCGGATGTCCCGCGCGGCGGCTGCTTCGGCCAGGGCGACGGAGGTGCTCGGCGCGACGGTCGACATGTCGATCAGCAGCGTGCCGGGCGCGGCGTGCGCGAGCACCCCGTCCTCGCCGAGGGCGACCGCCTCCAGCTGGGGGTCGGCGGGGAGCATCGTGACGACGACGTCGGCACCCCGGACCGCCTCCGCGACGGAGGCGGCGGGGGTGCCGCCGGCCGCGGCGAGCCGGTCGAGCTTGTGCTGCTCCAGGGTGTGGCCGGTGACGTGGTATCCGGCCTTGACCAGGTTCTCGGCCATGGGGGATCCCATGATCCCGAGTCCTATCCAGGCGATCCGGGGGGTGGGCATCGGGGTCCTTCCTTTCAAGGTGGTTGTGCGGGTGCGGGTGTCGGTGCGGTGCGCACGGGCGCGGGGTGCGGGGGGTGTACGGAGTGCGGGCCCGGTGCTCATTCCGCGCCGAGGCGGAAGTCCTCCAGCCAGCCGAACGCCTCGGCGTGCGGCGCCGCGTACTCCAGCCCCACCCACCCGTCGTAACCCGCCTTCCCCAAGTGCCCCAGCAGCTCCGGGAAGTCGAGCGCTCCGGAGCCGGGCGCCCCGCGCCCCGGCGCGTCCGCGATCTGGACGTGGCCGGTCACGGCGGTGTGCTCGTCGATCACGGCGCGCAGGTCCTCGCCGCCCATCGCCAGGTGGTAGAGGTCCATCAGGAAGCGCGCGTTGCCCAGGCCGCTCGCCGCGTTCACGGCCTCGACCAGCGCGACCGCCTTCGCCGCGCCGGTGAGGGGGTAGAGCGGTGACTCCACCGCGTTGAGCGCCTCGATCAGGAGCACCGCCCCCACCCGGTCCGCGGCGCGCGCCGCGCGCACGAGGTTCTCCAGGGCCAGCGCGTCCTGCGTGCGGGGGTCGACGCCCTGGACGCGGTTGCCGTAGAGGGCGTTGAGCGCCGTACAGCCGAGCGAGGCCGCGAAGTCGGCGGCGGCGTCGAGGTTCGCGCGGAAGCCGTCGGAGGCCGGGCCGGGGATCGAGAGCGCGCCCCGGTCGGGGCCGGGCAACTGCCCGGCGAAGAAGTTCAGGCCGACGAGCTGCGTCCCGGCGTCGCGCAACGCGCCGCGCAGGGCGTCGAGTTCGCGCTTGTCCGGCACGGGGCGGTCCGGCCAGGGCCACCACAGCTCGACCGCCGAGAAGCCCGCCGCGGCCGCCGCGGCGGGCCGCTCCAGGAGGGGGAGTTCGGTGAAGAGGATCGACAGATTCACATCGAAGCGCGGCTCCGGAAGACCCATGAGAGGTTCTCGCTTCCGTATTGCGGAATTTGAATTCTGCTCAACGGAAGCGTGCCTGCGGGCCGCGAAGGCTGTCAAGGGGAGTCGCGGCGCTACCGTGTGCCCATGCTGCGATTGCGAGTGGAGTTCACCACCGAGCCCTTCGACCTCGACGAGGCGCCGCCCCACGCGGAGGCGGCCCGCGAGGTCGTCCAGGGAGCCGACCTCGACGCCGTGGACGTCGGCCCGTTCGGCACCACCGCCGAGGGCCGCGCCGAGGTGGTGCTGGCCACCGTGGACGAGGTGCTCCGCGCATCGCTGCGCGCCGGTGCCACGCGGGTGTCCCTGCAGCTCAACGTGGTCGGGGAGGACGGCTCGTGACCGCGACGGACGACGCCTTCCGCGCGGCCGTCCGGCCGCTCGTCGACGCCATGGGCGGCGAGATGGTCGACCCGGAGCGCGCCCTGGGTGACGACGTGCTGCTGTCCTGGGAGGGCCGCGCGGTCGTCGCCGTACGCCTGCCGCACCTGTCCGACTCCCTCGACCACATCCTGGCCGACCTCGAACGCCGGCACGGCCTGCCGCTCTCCGAACTCGACCGCAAGACCAAGCAGTCGGTGGTACGGGGTCTGGAGGCGCGCGGTGCCTTCTCCGTACGGCACGGCGTGGAGACCGTGGCCTCGGCGCTGGGCGTGAGTCGCTTCACCGTTTACAACTACCTGAACCGGGAGAACCCCTCCCGGGGTGAGGGCCGTCGCGCGGATTAGCCGGCCCGCGGAATTCAACAAACTGTTGACGCCGTGTTCTTCGAGGCGTTAGCTATGCGCAGCCCTTCCACGCCCATCGACAAGCGGCCACGGAGGCACCCGTGACTTCGAGTCCGACGCCGGGCCTGGCCCGGTTCAACGAGGTGGCGGACAGCGCGGCCCGCGCGGCGCTCCGCGAGATCTGCGCCAGCCGGACGTGGGCGAGCGCCCTGCTCGCCCACCGGCCCTACCCCGACACCGCCGCCCTGTGCGCCGCCAGCGACACCGCCATGGCCGCCCTCACCCCGGCCGACCTCGCCGAGGCGATGTCCGGCCACCCGCCCATCGGCCGCCCCACCCCCGGCGACCCGGTGTCCGCCCGCGAACAGCGGGGCATGGCGGGCGCGCCCGCCGCCCTCCAGGCCGAGATGCTCGCGCGCAATCTCGCCTACCAGGAGAAGTTCGGGCACGTCTTCCTGATCTGCGCCACCGGTCTCACCGCCGGACAGCTGTACGACGCGATCCGTAACAGGACCGACAACCCGCCGGAACGCGAGCGCGAGATCGTGCGCACAGAACTCGGCAAGATCAATCGCATCCGGCTGACCCGGCTCGCGGAAGAGCCGCGGGCGGCGAACGTGACGCCGGAGCCCGACGACGGAGGAGCGCCACCATGAGCGGCGGGACGACCCAGGTGACCGTGTCCACCCACGTCCTGGACACCACCATCGGCCGCCCGGCCCAGGGCGTCGCCGTCGAGCTGTCCGTCAGGGAGAAGCCCGACGGCCCCTGGGAGCCGGCCGGCACCTCGACGACCGACGCCGACGGGCGCTGCGAGGACTTCCCCCCGCTGCCGGCCGGCACCACCCAGGCGCGGCTCCTCTTCGCCGTCGAGCCCTATCTCTCCCGCTCCGGGGAGCGGGACGGGGGCGCGGCCTTCTTCCCGGAAGTGGCGATCGCCTTCGCCGTCACACCGGGCGAGCACTATCACGTACCGCTGCTGCTCAACCCGTTCGGCTATTCCGTTTACCGAGGGAGCTAGCGACCCCCATGCCCATCCTTGGCCAGAACCAGTACGGCAAAGCCGAGACCCGCGTCCTGAAGGTCACCCGGGACGGGGACACCCACCACCTGAAGGACCTCAACGTCTCGGTCGCGCTCTCCGGTGACATGGAAGACGTCCACCTCTCGGGCTCCAACTCCCGCGTCCTGACCACCGACACCACCAAGAACACCGTCTTCGCCTTCGCCAAGGAGCGCGGCATAGCCTCGGCCGAGGCGTTCGGCGTCCACCTGGCCCGGCACTTCGTCGTCAGCCAGCCGGCCGTCAGGACCGCGCGCATCCGGCTGGAGGAGTACGCCTGGGAGCGCATAGAGACCCCGGGGGAGCGGCGGCACTCCTTCGTCCGCGCGAACCAGGAGACCCGCACCGCGCAGATCACCTTCGACGGCCGCTCATGGCAGGTGATCTCCGGGCTCAAGGACCTCGTGGTGCTCAACACCACCGACTCCGAGTTCCACGGCTACGTCAAGGACCGCTACACCACGCTCCAGGAGACCCGTGACCGGATCCTCGCCACGCAGGTCCACGCCCGCTGGCGGCACGCCCGGTTCGACGACACGGTGCGATCCCCGGACTGGAACCGCAGTTACACGGCCACCCGGGAACACCTGCTGACCGCCTTCGCCGAGACGTACTCCTACTCCCTGCAGCAGACGCTCTTCCGGATGGGCTCGCGGGTCATCGACCGCCGCCCCGAGATCGACGAGATCCGCCTCTCGCTCCCGAACAAGCACCACTTCCTGGCGGACCTCGAACCGTTCGGCCTCAAGAACGACAACGAGGTCTACTTCGCGGCCGACCGCCCCTACGGCCTCATCGAGGCGACCGTCCTGCGTGAGGGCGCCGAGTCCGCCATCCCGGTGGACCTGACGAACCTTCCGTGACCCGACTGCGAGGAATCACCGTGGCCGCACCACCGCAAGCACCGCACGCACCCGAGCGGACCGTCATCGAGAACTGCGCCGTCGCCACCGTCGACGCCCAGGACACCGAGCACCCGAGCGGCCACGTCGTCGTCGCCGGGAACAGGATCGAGTCCGTGGGCCCGGGCCCGGCCCCCGCGGGGCTGACCGGAGTCGTCCGCCGCGTCGACGGCACCGGCCACCTCGTCACCCCCGGCCTCGTCAACACCCACCACCACTTCTACCAGTGGCTCACCCGCGGCCTCGCCCAGGACTCCGCGCTCTTCGACTGGCTCGTCGCCCTCTACCCCACCTGGGCGCGGATCGACGAGGAGATGGTGTACGCCGCCGCGCGGGGCTCCCTCGCGATGATGGTCCGCGGTGGCGTCACCACCGCCATGGACCACCACTACGTCTTCCCCCGCGGCTCCGGCGACCTCCTCGGCGCCGAGATCCGGGCCGCGCGCGAGATGGGGGTGCGGTTCAGCCCCACCCGCGGCTCGATGGACCGCGGCAGGTCCGACGGCGGCCTGCCCCCCGACTTCGCGGTCGAGACCACCGAGGCCGCGCTGATCGCGACCGAGGAGGCCATCGACACCTACCACGACCCGGCCTTCGACTCGATGCTGCGGATCGGCGTCGCCCCCTGCTCGCCCTTCTCCGTCTCCACCGAACTGCTCCGCGAGGCCGCCGTGCTGGCCCGCCGCAAGGGTGTGCGCCTGCACACCCACGGCTCGGAGACCGTCGAGGAGGAGCAGTTCTGCAAGGAGCTGTTCGGCATGGGGCCCACCGACTACTTCGAGTCCACCGGCTGGCTCGGCGACGACGTGTGGATGGCCCACTGCGTCCACATGAACGACACCGACATCGCGGCCTTCGCCCGCACCGGCACGGGCGTGGGCCACTGCCCCTCCTCCAACGCCCGGATCGCGGCCGGCACGGCCCGCGTCCCCGACCTGCTGCGGGCCGGCGTCCCCGTCGGCCTGGGCGTCGACGGCACCGCGTCCAACGAGTCCGGGGAACTGCACACCGAGCTCCGCAACGCCCTGCTGATCCACCGGCTCGCGGGCGGGGCGACCGCGCTGAAGGTCCGTCAGGTGCTGCGGATGGGCACGTACGGCGGCGCCCAAGTCCTCGGCCGTGCCCAGGAGACCGGCTCCCTGGAGCCGGGCAAGCTCGCCGACCTCGTGCTCTGGAAGCTCGACGGACTCGGGCACTCGACCATCGCCGACCCCGTCGCCGCGCTGGTCCTCGGCGCCGCCGCGCCCGTGACCCTGTCCCTGATCAACGGCCGGGCCGTCGTCGAGGACGGCAGACTGACCACCGTCGACGAGGACGCCATCGCCCGTGGCGCCCGCGACGCCTCCCGCCGCCTGGCGCGCGTCGCGGCAGGCGACTGACGCCCCTTGCCCGGCACGGCCCGGCCTGACCCGGCACGGCCCGGCCCGAGACCCGGCGGAGGTGGACGGACCTCGGCCGGGCCCGTGGACCTCCGGGTCCACGGGCGGCGGACCGGGGCGCCCGCACGACGGCGCCCCGGTCCGTTCCCCGTCCCGCCCTGCCCCCTCGTACTCCCTCGCAGCGCCGCCTCCCTGAAGCCGTGTCACATCGGCGACACGAAAACCGACAGGAGGAACCGCCGTGGCCACAGCGCCCAGGTTCACCGAGCGAAGCACCGAGCCGGCCGCAGCGGGCGGCGACAGCGGCGATGTCCACCCGGTGGACCGGCTCCTGCCACCGGGGAAGCTGCTGGCCGGCGGCTTCCAGCACGTCGCGGCGAGCTACGCGGGCGTGGTCGCGCCACCCCTCGTCCTCGGCGCGACCCTCGGACTCTCCCCGCTGGAGATCACGTTCCTGGTGAGCGCCGCGCTCTTCACGGCGGGTATCGCGACGCTGCTCCAGACGATCGGGTTCTGGAAGGTCGGGGCCCGGCTGCCGTTCGTCAACGGCGTCTCCTTCGCGGGCGTCGCCCCCATGGTGGCCGTCGCGAACGCCCAGCCCCACAAGGGCGACGCCCTGCCGGTCATCTACGGCGCGGTGATCGTGGCCGGGGTCCTCGGTTTCCTCCTGGCCCCTTACTTCTGCAAACTCATCCGCTTCTTCCCGCCCGTCGTCAGCGGCACCGTCATCACCCTGATCGGCATCACGCTGCTGCCGGTCGCCTTCACCTGGATCCAGGGCGGCCAGTCGGAACACCCCGCCTCGCTCACGGGCCTCGGGCTGGCGGGCGCGACGCTCGCCGTCATCCTCGGGCTGCGCAGGCTGCTGCGCGGCTTCCTCCAGCAGATCGCGGTCCTCCTCGGCCTGGTCGCCGGCACCCTGATCGCCATCCCGGCCGGCGCCGTCGACTTCGCGCCCGCCGAGCACGCCCGGGTCGTCGGCTTCCCCAGCCCCTTCCACTTCGGCGCCCCGCACTTCGCGATCTCCGCGATCGTGTCGATGTGCGTGCTCATGCTGGTCTGCATGACCGAGAGCACCGCCGACATGCTCGCCCTCGGCGAGGTCGTCGGCCGCGAGGCGGACGAGAAGGTCATCGCGCGCGGCCTGCGCGCGGACACGCTCGGCACCGCCGTCAGCCCGCTCTTCAACGGCTTCGCCAACAGCGCCTTCGCCCAGAACATCGGCCTCGTCGCGATCACCCGCGTCCGCAGCCGCTTCGTGGTCGCGGCGTGCGGGGTGATGTTCGTGGCCCTGGGCCTGAGCCCGGTCTTCGCCTCCCTCATCGCCGTCGTCCCCCGCCCGGTCCTCGGCGGCGCGGGCATCGTCCTCTTCGGCAGCGTGGCGGCGAGCGGCGTGAACGTCCTCCGCGGGGCGGGCCTGGACAAGGGCGACAACATGCTGGTCGCGGCGACGTCGCTGGGGGTGGGGATGATCCCGGTGATCTCCCCCAGGTTCTACGACGGCGCGGGAATCCCCGCGACCCTGAAGATCATCCTGGACTCGGGGGTGAGCGCGGGCTGCATCGCGGCGGTGGCGCTCAACCTGCTCTTCAACCATGTGGGACGGGGGCGGGGCGACGCTTCCTCCGCGTCGGGTGAGGAGTGTACGGAGAGCCCCGCCATCCCGGCACCCACCACTCGGCCGGGTCATTGAGCCGTGCCCTCCGACCGCCGTCACCGGACCGGGGGCCAGGGCGCGTTCATCGGGCCAACTTCACTGCGCCGGAGGCGTGTTCAGCTTCGCGGCGGCTTGCCATCCGCGCTCCGACGGCCCGCTCTCCGGCGAGGTCCTCCGCGCACTGTGCTCGGCGGAGCGCGATGCCGTCTCGCCGCACAGGCGCTCGACACAGGGCCGCGGCTACGCTCCGGCCGCGTGGTGGAGCGGGCGCGCAACGGTACAGGGACAGCTTGCCGTATGGCACCGCGCCACGTACGACGAACTCCTGGGCCGGGCCTCGGACGTGCATCACACGGGACTCACGGATTCCGACTCGCAGGCACACATGGCGGGGAGTGAGATCCTCGTGGGGCTCGTGGACGAGCTCTGTGCCGTGTGGGACGGGCAGCCGGCGCGAGGCTACGGCGGAACCGCCGACGTGGTCGCCTACGCACGCCGCACCGGCGTCCCCGTTCGTGTCCTGTGGCCGGCCGGGGCGAGGCGGGGCTGACGGCACGTCTGAGACGGAGCGCCCCGTGATCGGGGGGGGGAGCTCACCCACTCGACTCCCTCCCCGCGTAGCGATCCGCACAGACCGCCCACAAGGAAACCGGGGATGCCGAGCGGCTCCGGTCCGTCGACGGTCCGCCCCGGTCACCGCACCGGTTCCTCACGGATGTAGCCCTGGTCGATGAGCCACTGCACCGAGATGCCCTCCGGCAGCAGGAACTGCGTTCCGCCCCCGGGCTGTTCGAACCAAGGGGCTACCTTGCCCGACTGGATGACGCCGTACTTCTCGGCGTCCTCCTGGGTCCACGGCCGGATCCAGCTGTACACGTGGTATCCGCACCCCGCATGGGTGGGAGGCAGGGAACGCTGGGCGAACGGCGTCCCCTGCGGGTGCGCGAACCTCCCCAGCGGGCTCCCGAACCGGTCCCACACTTCCGTTCCCCCCGCCGGCCGCTCCCGCTTCTTCCCGCGCCGCCACAGCCTCACGACCGCCCCCCGGCCGGATAGGCGTCCACGTCCTCCAGGCGCACTCCCGGACACTGCCGCGGGATCCGCGCCCGGAACCGCTCCGCCCACTCGGGCCGGACCAGCTTCAGCAGCTGGACCTGCCTGGCCAGCCATCCCACCCGGGTGTCGTCGCAGCCGGGCAGCAGACCGCGGTGGCCGAGCTCCCAGCGGGCGGCGGCGTCACGGGTGGTGTGCAGCGCCGCCCAGTACAGAAACTCGTCCAGGTCCCCGGTGGTGCGGCGCTCCACTTCCTTGTCGCGCTCCCGCACCACCCAGTGGACGGCGCCGTCGTGGACTTCGGCATGGGGGTAGCCGGCATCGGGAAGGCCGTCGCCGACGACGTCCGCGCCCTCGAGCCCTTCGATGCCCGACAGCATGCCACGAACAGCGGCGTAGACACCCTCGAGAGTTATCGTCATGCAGACGACTATCGCATCGCGCATCGGTGCCCTCGGCGTGGGTTCGGTCACACGACGACCGGCGCCCACTCACTCCGCCCGGTCCGCGGCTCGTCGGCCACCCGGACTTGAGCCGCGCGAATCGGCCGTCTCCGTCCGCGGCCTCCAGGCCCTGGCTCGCCCGCGCCCGATGCGGAAACCCCCGGACACACCCCGCATCGACAACCCACCGCCTGTCAATCCGGGCAAGATGGGTGAAATCGTCGCCCCCGGAGAGGCCCGCCGTGGATCAGCCAGCCGAGACACCCGCCCCCGCGGACCCGCGTCCAGGCCGCCGGAAATTCGTCTTCCCCAGTGCCCTCACCGTCCTCGCCGCCGTCACGCTCGTTGTCTGGGCCCTCACCTTCGTCATCCCCTCCGGCGCCTACCGGCGCAACGGCACCGGCAAGCCCCTCCAGGGCACGTACCACCGCGAGGCCGCGCCCGGGGACTTCGTGCACCGGCTCGGGGACCTCTTCCTCTCCCCGGTCAACGGCCTCTACGGCATTCGCGACAGCGGGACCGGGCAGGTCGCCCCGGACGCGGTCGGCGCGCTCTACGGCAGTGCCGGGGTCTTCCTCTTCGTGCTGGCCATCGGCGCGTTCATCACGGTCGTCTTCGCCACCGGCGCCCTGGACCGCGGCATCGAACGCCTCGCCCACCGGCTGCGCGAGCGCGGGGCCCTGCTGATCGCCGGGGTGATGACCGTCTTCTCGCTGCTCGGCACGGTCGAGGGCTTCGCGGAGGAGACCCTCGGCTTCTACGGCCTGATCGTGCCGCTGATGCTGGCCCTCGGCTACGACCGCATGGTCGCCACCGGCACCATCATTCTCGGCGCGGGCGTCGGCGTGCTGGCCTCGACCGTCAACCCCTTCGCCACCGGCGTCGCCTCCTCGGCCGCCGACGTCTCGCTCGGCGACGGCATCGTGCTGCGCTTCGCGATGTGGATCGTGCTCACCGCGGTGACCATCGGCTACGTCCTGCGGTACGCGCACAAGGTGCGTACGGACCCCGCCCGCTCCCTGGTCGGCTTCCTGCCCGGAGACCGCGAGCTGGCGGCGGCGGCCGCGGAGCCACCCGCGCTCACGGGGCTGCAGAAGGGCGTGCTCGCCGCGGTGACCGTGGTCTTCGCCTTCATGATCTTCTCGGTGATCCCCTGGGCGAGCGCGCTCACCGGAAAGGCCGACGCGACGCCGTACGGCTGGGAACTGGGCTGGTCCTTCGCCCAGTTGGCGGCCCTCTTCCTCGTCGCCGCCGTGCTCATCGGCGTCGTGGCCCAGCTGGGCGAGCAGGAGCTGAGCGCGCGGGTCGTCCAGGGAGCGGGCGACTTCATCGCCCCCGCGCTGACCATCGTGCTCGCCCGCGGCGTCACGGTGATCATGAACAACGCCCGCATCACGGACACCGTCCTGCACTCCATCGAAGGCGCCGTCTCCGGGACCCCGGCGGCGCTCTTCGGGATCATGGTCTACATCGTCAACCTGCCCCTGGCGTTCCTCATCCCCTCGACCTCCGGCCACGCCACCCTCGCGATGCCCATCCTCGCGCCACTCGCCGACTTCGCGGGCGTCGCGCGCTCGGTGGTGGTCACCGCCTGGGAAGCGGCGAGCGGAGTGATGAACCTCTGGGTGCCGACCACCGCCGTCATCATGGGCGGCGTCGCGCTGGCGAAGGTCGGCTACGACAAATACCTGCGCTTCGTCTGGCCGCTCCTGCTGCTCCTGTCCGTTCTCGTCTGCGTCTTCGTGGCCCTGGGCGCGGTCGCCGGCTGAAACCCTCCGCGCGCCGGCGCTCACAGCCGGATCTCCTGCCCGTCCGCGGCCACCTCCACGAGCGCGGCCGCCAGCGTGGAACGCTCGCACGAGGCGGGGTCCGCCGCCGGGTTGGTGTTGTTGAGATGGGTGTAGAGACAGCGCACACCCGTACGGCCGCGCAGCCGGGCGAGCGTCCCGCCGGGACCGCTGATGGGCAGGTGGCCCATCGCACGGGCCCCCGGGCCGTGGCCCGTCCTCCGTTCCATCTCGTCCTCGCTCCAGAAGGTGCCGTCGAGGATCACGCATCCCGCCCCGGCCAGGGCGGCCCCCAGGCCCCGGGGCCACCGGGCGAGCGACGGCGCGTAGACGGCCGCCGCGCCCGTCACGGCGTCGTCGAAGCGATAGGCCACCACCCACGGCCCGGCCCGGGTGGAGCCCGCCGCGTAGCGCGGCCGCTTGTCGCTCACGGGGATCGCGGTGACGCGCAACCGGCCGTCGCCCAGGGCCAGTCCGCCGGTGAGCGGCTGCCAGCGGACCGCGCCGTACGGAGCGAGCAGGCCGCGCAGCGGGAAGTCCTCGGCGAGGGACGCCGTCACGGCCGCCGGGGCGAAGAGGTCGAGGGCCGCGCCCTCGCGCAGCGCGAGCAGCCCGGCCGTGTGATCGAGCTCGCCGTCGGTGAGGAGCACACCGCGCAGCGGGGTGCGCCGGGTGCCGGGCGGCGGGGAGAGCTCGGGGGTGGCGAGGATCTGCGCGCGGATGTCGGGGGAGGCGTTGACGAGATACCAGTCGCCGGGCGAGGCGCTCACCGCCAGGCACTCCTGGGTCCGCCACACCGCCGGGCCCGCGGCCCGGGCCCGGGTGCAGCCGGGGCAGGCGCAGTTCCACTGCGGCAGCCCGCCGCCCGCCGCGGTGCCCAGAACGCGCAGCCTCATCGCCGGCCCCCTCCGCCGTCAGCCCAGCAGCCCGTAGACCTGGAGCACTCCGGAGAACGTCGGTACGTACACCCTGCCGCCCGCGACCGTCGGCGGCGCGAACTTCGCGAACAGGCCCACGTCGTCGCGGGCCGCGTTCATCTTGCTGTTCCACACCTCCCGGGTCAGGTCGGTGGCCTGGTAGGCACGGAAGACGCCCTCGACCACGGCCTGGTTGGCGTTGTCGCGGTACGGATGCGTCGCCCAGACCAGGCCGGTCGCCGGGTCGTCGCCGTCGGCGGAGACGGACAGGAACCCGCCCGGCATCCCGGGCGCACCGCCCGGCACGCCCCTGGGGTCGGTGGTGGTGCTCGTCGAGACGGGCGTCGTCCGGAAGGTGCCACCGGTGAAGCGGTAGGCACGCAGGAAGGCGTTCTCCGGCCATACGTACACCCAGGGCCCGCCGCCGCCCCGGAAGTTCCAGTGCACCGCGCCGCCGTGGATGTGATGGGTGTCGCGGTCCGGCGCGACCACATAGAAGCTCTGCGCGATCTGACTGTCCGAACCTGCCTGGAAGTGGCCCATGTCGCCGGTGTCCAGCAGATAGAACTTGCCTTCCTTGCCGCCGCCCAGCAACAGCCGGGTGCCCGGGATCAGCAGCGGTCCGGCGGAGCCCAGGTCGGCGTCGGCGGCGTCCAGAGCGGCGTTGTCGAACGGCGAGAACCAGTCCGCGAGCGCGAGGTCGGGCGTCAGCTTGACGACGGCGTCGCCGAGCTCCGAGCCGTCCGGGCGGAAACCGCCGTTCCCCGTCATGAAGTAGAGGTTTCCGAGGTCGTCGGCCCCGAGCCCCTGGCCCGCCTGCCAGATCCCGCCCCGCCGGGTGCCCGGCGTGGTCACATACACTCCCGTGCGCCGGAGGTCGCTCGCGTCGAAGCCGAACACCCAGCCGTGGTACGGGTCCTGGTCGCCGTAGGCGGCGAACGCCACGTACACCCGGCCTCCCGCCAGCGTCAGCGCGGAGCGCTGGAGCTGCCGGTTGCTGGTGAAGGTCAGCTTCCCCTGGGCGCTGCCGTCACCCGTGCCCGGCACCGTCGCGGCGATCCGCACCGGCCCGCCGAGCGCCTCCCGGCCGGTGGAGAGGTCCAGCGCGTGCAGGGTGTGGTGGTACGCGCCCTGCTCCTTGGTGAAGGCGACGGCATACAGGATGTGCCGCTCCACATCGATGACCGGCGTGCTGAGCACCCCCACCTCGACCGCGATGTCGCGGTAGCCCGGCGGTCCCACGTTCGCGTCGGGCAGGGTGACCGAGGGGCCCAGCGAGGCGTGCCACAGCGGCGCGGAGGCCGCCGGGTCGTCGGCGTCGAAGGCGTAGACGCTGTTGTGCATCGTCGCCGTGAAGACGACGTTGCGCACCCCGCGCCCTTCGACGGGGCAACGGGCGAGATAGAGGGGCTGGGCGTAGATCTGCCCGTCCACCGTGCGGCTGAAGAGCTTGCCGAAGGTGGCCGGGCCGACGTTGCCCGGCCGGAGGACCGTCTCCAGCAGGTTGGCGCCCGTGCGGCGGTTGTCGTTGTGCTGGGTCGTGACCGACAGCCCGGCCGGTGGCAGCGGATTCATGGCGTCGTCTCCTGCGGTGCCGGGTGGTGGATACGGGCGTACGGGCCGGGGCCGTTGAGGTTCAGCCGCGGGGGCGGGCCGCGCCGGGTATGGCCGTGGCGTCGCGGACGAGGTCACGCACCAGGCCGTGGTGCGGGGAGAGCCGGCAGGCCGGGTCGGTGGCCGCGGCGTCGCCGGTCAGCTGGAACGCCTGGCAGCGGCAGCCGCCGTGATCGATCTCCTTGCGCGGACAGCTCCGGCACGGCTCCCGCATCCACGCCGTGCCGCGGAAGAGGTTGAACGCCTCGGAGCGGAACCAGATGTCGGCGAGGCCCGACCGCCTGGCGCTCGGCACGGTGAGTCCGGATATCCGCGCCGCCGCCGAGCACGGCAGCACATCGCCGTTGGGCGCGACGGTCAGCTGGCGGCTGCCCCAGCCGCGCATACAGGGCTTGGGCACACCGTCGTGCAGATCGGAGAGCACATAGACGATCTCCAGCCGCCCTGCCAGCCGCTCCCGCGCGGCCCGGACCACGGACTCGGCCGCCGTCAGCTGCTCGCGCGTGGGCAGCAGGGCACGGCGGTTGAGCAGGGCCCAGCCGTAATACTGCGCGTTGGCCAGCTCCAGCCGGTCGGCACCCAGCCGCACGGCCAGCTCGATCAGTGCCCCGGCGCGCCCCATGGTCGCGCGGTGCAGCACGGTGTTGAGCGTGAGCGGCAGGCCCGCGTCCTTGACCAGCGCCGCGGCCGCGAGCTTCCGCCGGTGCGCCGGACGGCCCGCGAGCGCGTCCGCCTCCGCCGCGTCGGAACTCTGCACACTGATCTGCACATGGTCGAGCCCGGCGGCGACCAGCGCGGCGAGCCGGGCCGCCGTCAGGGCCTGACCGCCGGTGATCAGGCCGGTGTAGAGCCCGAGGCCGTGCGCGTGCGCGACGATCGCCGCCAGATCGCGCCGCACCAGCGGCTCCCCGCCGGACAGATGCACCTGGAGCACCCCGAGCTCACGGGCCTCGGTGAGCACCCGGCACCACTGCGGCAACGTCAACTCGGTGGCGTACGCGTCGAGGTCCACCGGGTTGGAGCAGTACGCGCAGTGCAGCGGACAGCGGTACGTCAGCTCGGCGAGCATCCCCGACGGCCTATCCATCGCCGCGCTCCTGGGGAGCGAGGCAGGCTTCGACCAGCCGCCGCCGCGCCAGCTCCGCGAGGAAGGACCGCACCTCCCCGGCGGACACCGAGGCATACCGCCCCGCCAGGGCCCGGGTGACGGCGTGCTCGTCGGTGGCGCCGTCGCACAGCGCGAGCACGGCCGCACCCGTGTCGTTGAGCAGCAGGACGCCCTCCGGGTGCAGAAGGACGCCGACGTCCCGCACCGCGTCATGACCCAGCCGCACGCCCCCGCGCAACCGCCACCGAACTCCCGCGCCGGCGCCGCTCACCGTGGCCGGGACCTCGCCCGCGCTCACCGGACCCGCCCCGCGTGTTCGAGGGTGTCGAGGATGCTCCACAGCACATCGCACTTGAACGCCAGCGCGGCCAGCGCCGCCTGCTGCCGCTCCCGCGTGGTGCAGTGCGCGAGGACCAGATCCAGGGCGTGCCGGGCGTCGCGGGTGGCGGCGGCCGGGCGCTCGGCGAAATAGGTGTGGCCGGACGCGGTGACCCAGGGATAGTGCGCGCGCAGCGCCTCAAGGCGCTCCCGCATCAGGTCGGGTGAGAACAGCTCGGTGAGAGAGGAGGCCACGGCCTCGGTCCAGGGGCGGGTGCGGGCGAAGGTGACATAGGCGTCGGTGGCGAAGCGGACGCCGGGGAGCACATGGCGCTCGTCCAGCACCTCCGAGCGGCTCAGGCCCGCGGCCTCGGCGAGGTCGAGCCACTGGGCGTGGCCGCCGTGCCGGTCGTCGGTGCCGTCCTGATAGAGGATCCGCCGCACCCAGCGCCGACGCACCTCTGAATCCGGGCAGTTGGCGACGATGGCCGCGTCCTTCTGCGGCAGGCACTTCTGGTAGTACCACCGGTTGGCGATCCACTGCCGCAGTTCCTCGCGGCTCAGCTCGCCGCGGTGGAGGCGCAGGTGCAGCGGGTGCCGGTGCCAGTAGCGGTCGGAGTGGGCGCGCAGCGCGGCGGTGAATTCCTCCGTGCTCCGGGCGGTGGTCATCACCATCGCCCGGCGTAGGCCGTGACCTCTTGACCGAGCTCGATGTCCGTGAAGGCGGGTGGTGACCAGGGCCGGAGCGCGGGCCCGCCGGGGCTCTCGCGGGGTGCGGGCGGGGCCTGCGGCGCGATGCCGGCGCGCGGGCCCGCCGTCACCGGACCGGGGCGGGAGCCCGGGGCCGGTGATTCCGTGACGGGCGGGGGAACGCTGGTCGTCGCACCTTCGGCCATGGTGTTCCCCCCGTCGTCCGCGTGGGCAGGGCGACCGGCGGGTGTGCCCTGCTCTCTTCCAGGGTGAGCCAGGGCACACATGAGCCACAATCACTGAATCGGGTGAACAATCATCCAATCACCTGTCACATGCGGCTGTTTCGCCTCTTGGATCAGCCCAGGCCCACCTCAGGCCGGCCGGTCCAGCAGCTCGTACGCGGGCAGCGTGAGGAACTCCGCGTAGTCCTCGTCCAGGGCGACCTTCAGCAGCAGGTCGTGGGCCTGCTGCCAGCGGCCCGCGGCGAAGGCTTCCTCGCCGGCCTCGGCGCGGATCGTGGCGAGTTCCTCCGCGGCCACCCGGCGGGCCAGTTCGGCGGTGGCCTTCTCGCCGTTCCCGAACACCACCCCGGCGTTGATCCACTGCCAGATCTGCGAGCGGGAGATCTCGGCGGTGGCCGCGTCCTCCATGAGGTTGAAGATGGCGACGGCGCCCGAGCCGCGCAGCCACGCCTCGATGTAGCGGATGCCGACGGCCACCGCGTTGCGCAGCCCCTCGTACGTCGGCCTCGCCTCCAGCGAGTCGACCGCGATGAGTTCGGCGGCCGTCACGCGCACGTCCTCGCGCAGCCGGTCCTTCTGGTGCGGCCGGTCGCCGAGGACCGCGTCGAACGACGCGCGCGCCACCGGCACCAGGTCGGGGTGGGCGACCCACGAGCCGTCGAAGCCGTCGCGCGCCTCACGGTCCTTGTCGGCGCGGACCTTCTCGAACGCGGCCTTGTTGACCTCGGGGTCCTTGCGGGAGGGAATGAAGGCCGCCATGCCGCCGATCGCGTGGGCGCCGCGCCGGTGGCACGTGCGCACCAGCAGCTCGGTGTACGCGCGCATGAACGGCGCCGTCATCGTCACGGCGTTGCGGTCGGGCAGCACGAACCGCGGCCCGCCGTCGCGGAAGTTCTTGACGATCGAGAAGAGATAGTCCCAGCGGCCCGCGTTCAGCCCCGAGGCGTGGTCGCGCAGCTCGAAGAGGATCTCCTCCATCTCGTACGCGGCGGTGATCGTCTCGATCAGGACGGTGGCGCGGACCGTGCCCTGGGGGATGCCCACGTAGTCCTGCGCGAAGACGAAGATGTCGTTCCAGAGGCGGGCCTCCAGGTGCGACTCGGTCTTGGGGAGGTAGAAGTACGGGCCCTTGCCGAGCTCGATGAGGCGCCGGGCGTTGTGGAAGAAGTAGAGGCCGAAGTCGGCCAGGGCGCCGGGGACGGGCCGGCCGTCGACGGTCAGGTGGCGCTCGTCCAGATGCCAGCCGCGCGGCCGGACCACCACGGTGGCGAGCTCCTCGGCCGGCCGGAGCGCGTACGCCTTGCCGCGGGCGTCGGTGAAGTCGATGCGCCGCTCGAACGCGTCGGTCAGGTTGAGCTGGCCGAGTACGACGTTCTCCCAGGTGGGCGCCGAGGCGTCCTCGAAGTCGGCGAGCCAGATCCGCGCGCCGGAGTTGAGAGCGTTCACGGTCATCTTGCGGTCGGTCGGGCCGGTGATCTCCACGCGCCGGTCCTGGAGCGCGGCCGGTGCGGGCGCCACCCGCCAGCTGTCGTCCTCGCGGATCGAGGCGGTCCCGGGGAGGAAGTCCAGGGTGCTCGTCCGCGCGATCTCCGCACGGCGTGCGGCACGGCGGGCGAGCAACTCGTCGCGGCGCGAGGTGAACCGGTCGTGCAGTGCGCCGACGAAGGCGAGCGCCTCCTCGGTCAGCACCTCTTCCTGTCGCTCCACGGGAGGGGCGTCGACGACGACCGGCGAGGACGGCGCTGGTGCGGACATGAACGGTCACTCCTTCAGCGGGGACGGCTTCAGCGAGGACGGCACGGAGTGCCGTGCGAGCCTGATCGAATGGAGGATAGTTTCCTCATGGTGGAAGTTCAATGGCGCCCGGTGCCAAACCGTGCGACAGGCGCCCCGCCCGCTCTCAGTCCAGGAGCCGCAGATCCTCCGGCGTGTCCACGTCGTCCGGCGCCGCGACGTCCCCGCACTCCACCAGCGCCACCGCCCCGGCGTGCGCCCGCAGATAAGCGCGCGCCCCCCGGTCGCCGACCGCCGAGAGCGCCACGCCCTCCCAGTGCTCGCGCGCGAACAGCACGGGATGGCCGCGCTCACCCCCGTACGCGGCGGCGGCGAGACCCGCGCCCGCCCGGTGCGCGGCCAGCAGCCGGGCCACCGCCGCGGCCCCCACGCGCGGCTGGTCCACGAGCGTCACCAGCACCGCCGGGGCGTCCGTGGCGGCCAGCGCCGCGAGCCCGGCCCGCAGCGAGGACCCCATGCCGTCGGCCCAGCCGGGGTTGTCCACCAGGACGCAGCCGGGCAGTTCGGCCCGGTTCCGCACATCCGCCGCGCGGGCGCCCAGCACTACGTACCGTGGTACGCAGCCACCGTCCCGCAGCACCCCGGCCGCGAACTCCACCAGCGGCCTGCCCAGGTGGCCGAGCAGCGCCTTGGGTCGGCCGCCCAGCCGTCGCCCGCCGCCCGCCGCCAGCAGCAGCCCGGCGACAGGCAAGGCGCCGGGCCGGGCGCCCTCGGCGGGGCCGTCTCGCGTGTCTGTGATGCGCGTCATGAACCCTGCATACCGCATCCGTTCATCCGGCAGGGGAGAGTCCGCTTCGTCACCCGTGCGTGCGGAGTACGGACCCAATTTCGCTGTGCGTATAGCGCGCTGTACGGAAAGTGCGTTAACTGATCGGCGCCAGCGCGTGGGAGGGGGAGTGTCGTGACGGAAGGCGCCGTTGTGGTGGAAGAGGAGCAAGATCACGTCGGTCAGGACCCGGGAGTGGACGCGTTGGGAGCCGCGGTGTCCCGGCTGCGCCGGGCGCTCGCGGCGCACCCCGCCCGGTTACCCGACCGGGACGCCGCCGAGGACGAACTGGCCGCGCTGGCCGCCATGGCGCGCGAAGGGGAGCCCGAGGTGGCCCGGCTGCGCCGTTCGCTGCTCCTGGTCGCGGGCGCGGTGGGCTCGGTCAGCGCCCTCGCGGCGGCCCTCGGCGAACTCCGCGCCGCGGTCGACGGCTTGGGCGGGGCGCGCGTGCCGGAGCAGGGAAGAGGCAGACCCGCGGGCGCGGTCCGGCAGGAAGAAGGGCGAACGCCCCCGGCGCGGGCCGAAGGCTTCCGCCAGGGGTCGTGAGGAAGATCAGGCAGTGGCCGCCAGCGCCAGCGAGAGCTCCGCGGCGACCTCCTGGAGCAGCGGCACGATCCGTTCCGTCGCCGCGTCCGTGACCCGGCCCGCGGGCCCCGAGATGGAGATGGCCGCGGCCGTGGGGGAATTGGGCACCGGGACCGCCAGGCAGCGGACGCCGATCTCCTGCTCGTTGTCGTCCACCGCGTAGCCCGACTCGCGCACCCGGGCCAGCGCCTCCAGGAAGACGTCCGGCGTGGTGATCGTCTTCTCGGTCGCGGCGGGCATGCCCGTACGGGCCAGCAGCCCCCGCACCTCGTCGTCCGGGCTCTGGGCGAGCAGTGCCTTGCCGACGCCCGTGGTGTGCGGCAGCACGCGGCGGCCCACCTCGGTGAACATCCGCACGGAGTGCCGCGACGGCACCTGTGCCACATAGACGACCTCGTCGCCGTCGAGCAGCGCCATGTTCGCCGTCTCGCCGGTCTCCTCGACCAGCCGGGCCAGGTGCGGGCGGGCCCAGGTGCCGAGCAGCCGGGAGGCGCTCTCGCCGAGCCGGATCAGCCGCGGGCCGAGCGAATACCGCCGGTTGGGCTGCTGGCGTACGTAACCGCAGGCCACCAGCGTGCGCATCAGCCGGTGGATCGTGGGCAACGGCAACCCGCTGGCCGTCGACAGCTCGCTCAGCCCGACCTCGCCACCGGCGTCGGCCATGCGCTCCAGCAGATCGAAGGCGCGCTCCAGTGACTGGACACCGCCACTGGTCGGGGCGGTTCTGGGGTCGGCGGACGAGGGCACGTCTGGGTCCTTCCGGTACAGGGGTGGGAGCAGCCTACCGGGACATCGGGGGCTTTACGCCCCGCCTTCCGCGATTTGAAAACTGACTTCTGTTACATGAAAAACATAAGGGGTCAGGGGGTCTTGACGGGTAGCGGACACGGCAGAAGACTGCGTGCACCGCGGTTCAACAGAACGTTGAAATTTCGCCCGGACGGCGCGAAGGGCCCTCCGGAGGAAGGGGCGTGGGCGTGGGCACGACGGAAGCGAGCGAGCCGGTGCCACCGGTGGAGCTGGTACTGCGCTCCACCCGCGTCGTCACCCCGGAAGGCGTCCGGCCCGCCTCCGTCACCGTGGCCGGGGGCCGGATCGCGGCCGTGCTGCCGTACGGGACCGACGTGCCGGGCGGCCCGGGACCGCACGCGTCCGCGCCCGCCGTCGAGGATCTCGGTGACGACGTCCTGCTCCCCGGCCTCGTCGACACCCACGTGCACATCAACGACCCCGGCCGCGCCGAGTGGGAGGGCTTCGCGACCGCCACCCGGGCGGCGGCCGCCGGTGGCATCACCACGCTCGTCGACATGCCGCTCAACAGCCTCCCGCCCACCACCACCCTCGACCACCTGCGGGTCAAACAGGACGCCGCGCGCGGCAGGGCCCACGTCGACCTCGGCTTCTGGGGCGGAGCCCTGCCCGACAACCTCGCCGACCTGCGGCCCCTGCACGACGCCGGGGTGTTCGGCTTCAAAGCCTTCCTCTCGCCGTCCGGCGTCGAGGAGTTCCCCTCGCTCGGCCCCGGCGACCTGGAGGCGGCCGCGGCGCGGATCGCCGCCCTCGACGGGCTGCTGATCGTGCACGCCGAGGACCCCGGCCACCTGGCCCGCGCGCCGCGGGCCGACGGACCCCGCTACTCCGGCTTCCTCGCCTCGCGCCCCCGCGCCGCCGAGAACGAGGCCATCGCCCGGCTGATATCCGTCGCCCGCCGGCTGGGCACCCGCGTCCACGTCCTGCACCTGTCGTCCTCCGACGCCCTGCCGATGATCGCCGCGGCCAAGGCCGAAGGCGTGCGGATCACCGTCGAGACCTGCCCGCACTTCCTCACCCTCACCGCGGAGGAAGTCCCGGACGGCGCCACCGAGTTCAAGTGCTGCCCGCCGATCCGCGAGGCCGCCAACCAGGACGCCCTGTGGGCCGGGCTCGCCGACGGCACCATCGACTGCGTCGTCTCCGACCACTCGCCCTGCACCACCGACCTCAAGGTCCCCGACTTCGGCCGGGCCTGGGGCGGCATCTCCTCCCTCCAGCTGGGCCTGCCCGCCGTCTGGACCGAGGCCCGGCGGCGCGGCCACACCCTGCACGACCTCGCCCGCTGGATGTCCGGCGGCCCGGCGGCCCTCGCCGGCCTGCGCCACAAGGGCGCCGTCGAGGCAGGCCGCGACGCCGACTTCGCCGTACTCGCCCCCGACGAGACCTTCACCGTCGACCCGGCCGCGCTCCACCACCGCAACCACGTCACCGCCTACGCCGGGAAGACCCTGCACGGCGTCGTACGGGCGGCCTGGCTGCGCGGCCGCCGGATCACCGGCCGTGAGCCCACCGGCCTCCTCCTCGAAAGGCAGCCCAGCGCATGAGCGGCACACCCGCGGACATACCCTCCTTCACCGGCGACGCGAACCCCTACGCGGGCGGCGACCCCTACGCCGACTACCGCACCGCGGCCTTCCCCTTCGACCACTTCCCCGACCTCGCCGACCGGCGGCTGGGCGCCGCCGTGATCGCCGCCAACGACGAGTTCTTCGCCGAGCGCGAGAACCTCCTCCAGCCCGGCGCCGCCCGGTTCGACGCCGGACACTACGGCCACAAGGGCAAGGTCATGGACGGCTGGGAGACCCGCCGCCGCCGCGGCGCCTCCGCCGCCGCGCCCCACCCGGCCGAGGACGACCACGACTGGGCGCTCGTCCGGCTCGGCGCGCCCGGAATCGTCCACGGACTCGTCGTCGACACCGCCCACTTCCGCGGCAACCACCCGCAGGCCGTCAGCGTCGAGGCCACCGCCCTGCCCGGCACGCCCTCCCCGGAGGAGTTGCTCGCCGACGACGTGAAGTGGACGGTCCTCGTCCCCCGTACGCCCGTCGGCGGCCACGCGGCCAACGGCTTCGCCGTCCACCGCCCGGAGCGCTTCACCCACCTGCGGCTCAGCCAGTACCCCGACGGCGGCATCGCCCGCCTCCGCGTCCACGGCGAGTCCGTCCCCGACCTCGCCTGGCTCGCCGCCCTGGGCACGTACGACCTCGCCGCCCTGGAGAACGGCGGCCATGTCGAGGACGCCTCCGACCGCTTCTTCTCCTCCCCCTTCCACAGCATCCACCCTGGCCGCTCCCGCCGCATGGACGAAGGCTGGGAGACGAGGCGCCGCCGCGACCGAGGCCACGACTGGGTCCGCTACCGCCTCACCGGCCGCGCCGAACTACGCGCGATCGAGATCGACACGGGCGGCTACAAGGGCAACGCGGCCGGGTGGGCGACGCTTTCCGCGCTTGACGCGACGACGGGGGAGGACCCCGCGTCCCCTGCCGCCGGCTGGACGGAGATCTTGCCGCGGACGCGGCTCGAGCCGGATGCGGTGCATCGTTTTGTGCTGGGGGGTTCTGTGGTGGCGACGCATGTGCGGCTGGACATCCATCCGGACGGGGGCGTGGCGCGGGTACGTGTGCATGGGGCTTTGGCGGGGCCTCTCGGGAGCGGCTGAGTCTGTGGTGGGGGTTCGGGTGGCCTCAAGCGCCGGCCGGGCTTTGGTTGGGTGGGGTTCGCCGTTGTCTTCTGCGGGTCCGTTGCGCCTGCGGCGGGTGGCCTCAAGCGCCGGCCGGGCTGGTTTGTGGTGGGTGCCGGGGGTGGGTCTTCCGGGCTGGGGACCTGGAACGCGGTGCGGGTGCCCTGATGCGTATGGGGTGCCGTGACGACGCACCGCGTTCCAGAACCCCACCCTCCAGCCCCACCCCCTCCCGCCCGGAGGGCAACATCAGGGCCGGTGGGTGCGCCCGTCTTTTCCTCTCAGCCCGTCCGGCGTTTGAGGACAACGCGCGAAGCGTGTTGCGGGGGTCCGGGGCGCAGCCCCCGTTCCAGGGCGCGCAACGCTGCGGGGGTCTGGGGGCTTGCCCCCCCACGCGGCGGAGCCGCACATCAGACGCAGCCGGGAACAAGCCCGCCGCAGGTGCCACGGACGCACCCCGCCCGACAATCAGAACCGCACAGGCAACCTCTCCGGCCCCCGGATAAGCAACCCCTGCCGCCAGGCCAGAGAAGCCGGATGCGCGTCAAGGGCAAGGTCAGGGAAGCGATCCAGCAGCGCACCGATCGCGATCCGGGCCTCAAGACGCGCCAGCGGCGCGCCGAGGCAGTAGTGGATGCCGTGCCCGAAGGCGACATGTCCCCGGGCATCGCGGCGGATGTCGAAGCGGTCCGGCTCGGGGAAGCGGGCGGGGTCACGGTCCGCGTCGGCGAGGACGGGCAGCACGAGGGCCCCGCCACCCGGTATGCGCACACCGCCGATCTCCACCGGATCGGTCGTGAACCGATAGGTCGGTGTCTCCACCGGCCCGTCGTAGCGCAGCATCTCCTCGACGGCGTTCTCCATCAGGCCCGGGTCGGCACGCAGCTGTGCCAGCTGGTCGGGGTGCTGGAGGAGGGCCAGCACCCCGTTGGAGATCAGATTGACCGTCGTCTCGTGGCCGGCGACGAGCAGCAGCCAGGCCATGCCGAGGAGTTCCTCGGAGGAGAGCCGGTCGCCGTCCTCGTCGGTGGTGCGGATCAGCGCGCTCAGCAGGTCGTCGCACGGCTCCTCGCGCTTGGCGGCGATGAGCCCGGCGAGGTAGGCGCCGCCCTCGCTCGACGCGACGGCCTTCTCTTCCAACGGCGCGGCACCGACCGCGATGTTGGACCAGGCCCGGAACGCCTTCCGGTCGAGTGAGGGCACGCCGAGCAGCTCGCAGATGACGCCCATGGGCAGCGGGAACGACAGGGCGTCGACCAGATCGACGCGCCGCCCCGGTGCCGCGGCCATCGCGTCGATCAGCTCGTCCGTCATCCGCCGCACCTGAGGTGCCATTCCCTCGACGCGCTTCGGGGTGAACTCCTTGGCGACGAGCTTGCGCAGCCGGGTGTGGTGCGGCGCGTCGGAGATCAGCATGTGCGGGCCCGAGGCCACGGGGATGAGGCCGATGTCACCGGTCGCCGACTGCCAGTCCTTGGACAGCCGCGGGTCGTTGAGCGTGGCGCGTACCTCGTCGTAGCCGACGACGAGCCAGGCTTCCGCGCCCTCCGGCATCCACGCCCGGTGCACGGGCCCGAGCGCGCGCAGTTCCGCGTAGACACGGTAGGGGTCTCTGGTGAACTCCTCACCCATAGCCGCCAGATCGACGATCGCGCCGGTGTCCGTACCCATGGCGAACCTCCTCGTTGACCAAGGCAACCACATTAACGTTCGACGGTCTTCCGCTGAAGGGTGCGCCGGTGAGACCTAGGTCCCAAAAGGCAGGCGGCGTCGTGGTGTTGGCCTGGTGTTCCGCCACCGGTCAGGGATAGGAGCGGAGATACGCGACATTCGTGGTCGCGTCGGACGGGCCGCCGGTGTCGTTGACGATGTGCCGAATCGTGCCCGTGCCACCGAGTGAGACCGTGACCAGGTGATGGAAGCGCACCCCGGGCCGGCGCGGCGCCGCGAAGGCGCGGTCGGCCACCACGCGCGGATCAGCGGTGAAGTGGCCGTAACTGCCCAGCCCCCAGCCCTCGTGGCGCGTCACCCGGCCGTCGACCTCGTAGGCGGGGTAGCCCCTGGTCGCGCCCTGGCTCCAGGCCGCCTGGGAGGGCGGGTCGTAGGGCAGCTCGTTCTGGAAGAAGTACGTCCGTCCGCCCTCGCCGTTCCAGACGGTCTGCCGGCGCTGGTAGTGCTCGACGAACAGCCCGTACAGCGTGACGCGGTCGCCGCTGACGACCAGCCCCTCGGCGGCGGTGTTGGCGGCCCAGCCGACGCCGGAGCCGTGGTCGGCGCGCCACAGCCACAGGTCGTCGCCGATGACGTCCGAGCTGTTGACGACGAGGGTGCGCACCGCCTTGCCGGCGCCCGCCCCGCCGATCCGGAAGAAGACGTCGTGCAGCGAGACGGGATCGCGGTCGTGCCGCCGGCGGGCGCCGGGCGATCCGATCTCCATCAGCGCGGGTGAGGCGACGGGCCCGGCGTCGACGAGGAGACCCGCGACGCGTACGCCGTCCACGTCGGCGACGGACAGGGCGCTCGTGCCGCGGTCGGGTACGAGGGTCGCGAGCCCCAGCCCGAGGACGACCGTGCCGGGGCGGGTGATCCGCAACGCCCGGTCGAGGTGGTGGACGCCGGGCAGGAGCAGCAGGTCCTTCCCGTGCGCGAGGGCCGTCTGGATCCGGGCCGCGGGCGTCCCGGGCCGGACGACGAGGAACCGGTCGAGCGGCCGCGAGGAGCCGGGCTGCCGGGCGCCGCGCTCCCAGGTGGTGCCCCGGGTGGCGGTGCGCAGCCCGGGGACGAAGACGCGGTAGGCGCCCGCGCGGTCGACGTAGAGGAACGGCTTCTCCCGTACGCGGGGCGTCCGGTCGACCCGGGTGTAGGGCGGGTGCGGGAAGGTGCCGGCGGGGGCGTTGGGCACACCGACGAAGACCATGTTCCAGGCGCCGCCGCTCCAGCCGCCGATGCCGCTGTCGCGGGTCAGCCACTGCTGCTGGGTGCCCGAGCGCACCTGCCCGTCGATCCGGGAGTCGGCGAGGAAGCCGCCGCTGGCCCAGCCGCCGCCGTCGAGCCGCAGGTCGCCGCGGAGGTGCATCCGGCGGTACGGGGCGGCCTGGGACACCGCCCAGCGGTCGGCCCCGTGGGCGGGGGTGACGCTGAGGTTCTCGGCCTCGCGCCAGAAGTTCTGGGTGGCGTCGCCCTGCCGCCAGTCGGCCTCGGCGTGCACGGCGCCCCTGATGGTGACGTCGTCGGGCGACATGCCCAGGCCCGCGACCTGTGTGGAGAAGCCGACGTTGACGTCCACGTCGTACGTCCCCGGCTTGAACAGCAACGCCTGGCGGGCGGGCCCGAACTGATCGCGCTCCTGCCGCCGGAAGACCTCGTCCACCTTCCGCTGGATCACGGCCCTCGGCGTCGTGGGGCCGAAGACGGTGACGTCCGGCCCGAGGTCGGGGACGGCCGGCGGGGGAGCGGAGGGGGACTGGGAGAGGGCGAGGCAGGCGGTGACCGCCGTCGCGGTGAGCAGGGCGCGTACGGACCGGGATCTCACCGGGCCATTGAAGCGGAGGTCCCGCCGTCGTGGGCGACGGCGGGACGGGACACGCGGTGGGTGATGGGCTCAGCAGGTGAAGTCGACCCGGTCGAAGGTCTCGTAGTGGTCGGCGGTGTAGTAATCCTCGTGCTGCTGCTGACCGGTGATGATGCGTCGGGTGCCGCGGTTCGGGGCGCCCGGGGTCTTCACGGTGTACTCGTGGTAGTAGCCGCCGGCCTGCTGCGGCAGCACGCCTTCGCGGTTGGAGAAGACGATCCCGTCCCTCGGATAGGGGAACGGACCGCCGTTGTCGATCAGGGTGATCGTGTCGTGCGCCTGGGACGGCAGGTCGTTGTAGCAGATGTCACCGACGATCTGCGCGGAGGCGACGACGGATGTGGTGGCCGGGTGGGCGGCGGTGGTGGGAGTGGCGGCGGCCGCGGGGCCGCCGATCAGCAGCGCCGAGGCGAGGGCCGCGAGCGCGGCGGTACGCATGAAACGAGGGGGGTTGGTCATGACGCCCAGCATGACGCGCGTAGCGCATGACATGTCAATGCCAAAAAACAGAGTTTCCCGGCTGTTCACCGGGGGTGGGGCGGGAGATGAAGCGATCAAGAAGAAGCCATGAAGAGCCCTGGTGAATGCCTGGGCGGAATCTTTGCCTCACGGCATTTTTGCCTCACGGGCAAAACCTTTGCCTCTGAGGTACGCGGCCCGCTATACCGGAGGCATGAGCCCGTCGCCCGACCTGACCGCGCCGTCCGGCCCGGCCGATCTCGCCGATCTGCCGTCCGTCGCCCCACGCCTGCGTGATCTGCGCAGACGCAGCGGCCTGACCCTGGAGGCCGCCGCCGCGCGCGTCGGTCTGTCCCCCGCGCACCTGTCCCGCCTGGAGACCGGCCGCCGCACCCCGTCCCTGCCGATGCTACTGACGCTGGCGCGCACGTACGGCACCACCGTCTCGGACCTGCTGGGCGAGGTGATCCCCGAGCGCGATCCCATTGTGCGCGCGGACCGCATGGAAGCCCAGGAGTCCGGCGGCTGGACGTACTGGCGGGCCGGCGGGTCCGGCCGGGCCATGCAGGCGCTGCGGCTGCACGTGCCCCCGGGCGCGAGCGGCCAGGCGGAGCTGGTCCGTGTGCACCCCGGCGAGGAGTGGCTCTACGTCACCCGCGGGCGGCTGCGGCTGACGCTCGGCGAGGCGGTCCACGTACTGGACCCCGGCGACGCCGCGCACTTCGACTCGCTGACCCCGCACCGCATCGCGGCGGCGTCGGGCGAGGGAGCGGACCTGCTGTTCATGCACACGCTGATGCAGAGCGGCGCGACCGAGCTGTGCCTCGGCGGCGCCGCACCGACCCGGAGGGGAATGCCGTGAGCAACGCCTCGCAGGACCTGAACACCGCGGAGGTCACCACCGCGGCACCGGCCTCGCCGACCGCATCCGCTGGGAAGAAGGTGAACGAGCAGGACCGGGCGCCGATAGCGATCACGATCCGCATCTTCATCTACCTCGTCGCCGTCCACTTCTTCGCCGGCTTCCTCTTCCTCCTCTTCTACCTGGCGGGAGCGAAGTGAGCGCGGCGGCCGGGCGCTGAGCGACGATCTTCTGGCAGCCTGTTCCAGGGGTTCCTCACCGTTCGGGACAGAAAGGCGTCGCGATGGCTCGTACGGCCCGAGAAGTGCTGGCGGACGCGGTGGCGGGCCTCGCGCCCGCCGAGGGGGCGAACCGGCTGGTGCCGCTGATCGCGGCGGGCGAGGCACCCCGCGAGGTCCTCGCGATGCTGGCCCTGGAACAGCACCACATCATCCCCAGCGACCGCCGCAGCTTCCTGCACCTGGCCGACCGGGCCGGACTCCAGCCCGCCGTGGCCGCCTTCTTCCGCTTCCTCGCGGAGGGCGAGACCGAGGCCCTCCACCGGCTGACCTTCCTGACGACCGCCTGCGGCCTGGACGAGAAGGCGGTACGGGCATACGAGCCACAGGCCGGCTGCCAGGCATACCCCGCGTACGCGGCCTGGCTCGCCCTGGGCGCCGAACCCGTCGACGCGGTGGTCGCCCTCACCGCCAACTTCGCTGCCTGGTCCGACTACTGCGCGACCGTCAGCCGGGCCATGCGCGACCACTACGGCTTCGACGACCAGGCGTGCGCCTTCTTCGACTTCTTCGCCACTCCGTCACCGGAGGCCGAGGAACTCTCCCTGGCAGCGGTCGGCTCCGGCCTGGCAACCGGCCTGCTCTCGGAACCGACGGCCCACCGCTACGGCCGCCTGCTCCAGTCCTACGAGCTGATGTTCTGGGAGACGCTCGCTGTACGGTGAAGTCATGGTGATCTACCGCGTAGCGACCCCGGAAGACCGGAAGCGTGCCGAGGCGATCGACAACTCCTTCACGACCGACACGATCCTCGAAGTGACTGCCACGGAGGGCGAATTCAGGGTGCGCCCTGTTGTGGCGAACCCTCCCGTGCACAAGGTCTACCCGGACGACGAGGAGACCGACGGCGAGGAACACATCATCGTCGCCGTCGACACCGAGGGCGATGTGTGCGGCGCGATCACCCTCGCATACGCCTCCTGGAACCGCCGCCTCCATATCGCCGACTTGAGGGTGGCTCCGACTCACCGCGGCCGAGGTATCGGCACTGCTCTGATGGAGCGCGCGCTGACCCACGGCCGCGAACTCTCCGCTCGCACGGCGTGGCTGGAGGTCACCAACATCAACGCGCCGGCGGTGCGGGCCTATCGCCGCATGGGCTTCGCGCTGTGCGGGCTGGACACGTCGCTGTACGTGGGGACGGAGTCGGAGGGGGAGGTGGCGTTGTTCATGAGTCGGGGGGTGTGAGCCCCCCGACTCCGCAGACCTGATTCAGGCCGTGGCCGGCTGCTTCTTCCGCCGGCTGCCGGACAGCAGCTTCACACCGGGCTTCTCCACGTACTCATGCAGGAGTACGGCGCCGCCAAGAGAGACCGCCAGCACCAGGCCCAGATGCGCGACCATGGGAATGGTGAAGTGATGGGTCTTGAGGAAATGGTCGACGCTGAATATGACGATCTCGTGCACCAGGTAGAAGGCGAACGAGACCTCTCCCAGATACACGTTGATCCGGTTCCTGAAAGGTGAAGGTTCACCTCGGACGTCGGCGCGCGCGGCCGCGGCGATGGTCAGCGTGTACGGGATGACCGTGTCGGCGGCCCAGTGGAAGTCGAAGGGCATGATGTGACTCGGGCCGAAAACGACCAGGACGGACAAGGCGAGGCTGGCGGCCAGCCCCGGACCGCGCCAGGCGCCCTTCTTCACGAGCAGTGCGACGGCGATACCGATCACGAACTCGATCAGTCGCATGGGCGGGAAGACGTAGAGCAGGAACTTCGGGTCCCAGCAGGTCGCGTGCTCGACGGACTTCATGTACAGCGGGGCCAGGACGACACAGGCGTTGCCTGCGACCACCGTCATCCACAGGCCGCGGGTGGAGAATCGCCGGACGAGCTTCACCACGAGCGGGAACGACAGATAGAAGAGGAACTCACAGCTCAGCGACCAGGAGACGCCGTTGTACCCGAACCACCAGTCCTTCCGGTTCGGAATCCAGGACTGGAGCAGGCTCAGGTTCGCCAGCGCGATGCGGAGGTCGAGGGCCTTGCTCATCCAGATCATCGTGGCCACGGCGACGAAGAACGTCACCAGGTGGCTCGGGTAGATGCGGGCGAAACGTCGCCGCCAGAACCCGGTGACGGTGTCATGGGGACGCGCCGACCAGGCAAGGACGAATCCGGAGAGAATGAAGAAGAAGGAGACCGCCGAGGGGCCGGCGTAGACGATTTCCTTGAGCCTGAAGACGTGCAGGGAGGTGCCGGAGGATATCTCCTCGTAGCCGAAGTGGAAGCAGGCGACGAGTAGCGCCGCGTACCACCGCAGGCCGGTGAGCGAATCCAGACGCACCCGTGAGGTGGGGGGCTTGTCGGACGGCTTGGTGGTGATGGGGGCTATCAGGCTCACTGTCGATTATCCCAGGTTGAGAGCAGGCGAGTCCTGCGGCGTCGGTTACGTCACAGAGCAGTGCGCGAGCGTTGTGCGGGCCTTGGTGCACACTCACCAAGGCCCTCTGAAACGCCTGTCTTCCGCCCGGCAGGAGCGGACGGAAGACCGGGGTGTACTGTGTACGGTCAAGATCGTCCCGTAAAGGGCATCAGGATGCCTGATCGTCATGACGGGACAAGCTTGCTAGATTCGGACCTTACTACCCGGTTCGCCGACGCCGGTGGCGAGGGTCCCTTGTTCGGTCCAGCCGCCGTGTCCGGTGCCGCCGTTGTTGATCCAGGCGTTGACGACGCCGTCGTCCTGGAGGACGAGGTAGTCGGCTTTGCCGTCGCCGTTGATGTCGGCGAAGCGGATTTTGTCGGCGGGCTGGCCGACGCCGGTGGCGAAGGTGCCTTGTTCGGTCCAGCCGCCGTGTCCGGTGCCGCCGTTGTTGATCCAGGCGTTGACGACGCCGTTGTCCTGGAG